>DAOMOI010000024.1:0-13457 GCA_035444225.1 Aquamicrobium sp.
GGAGCACATCGGTTCCGCACCAACCAAACCAACAGGCCAAACCAACAGAACGAAACTCGGATACTCGCACCAACGGGCATGCCGGGCGGACGACGCCGCGCAGGGCCCGCTTCACGCTTTTGCCGACCATCCGGCCAACGGTTCGGCCGGCGGAGGGCGGAAGGGGAACTTTCATCCGTCGCGCCGGTTGGTTTCATGACCCCGGCGGCCGGACAGGCCGTTCATAAACGCCGGATGGAGCAAAATGATGACGGAAATGTTCTGGCTTTTCGCGACTGCGGGCGGCGCCGCGATTCTCGGCGTGGCCATCGCCTATGCGCTGCTGACGCGGCGGCGGCTGACCGCCGGCGAGCAGCAGGCCCAGACGCGCAAGGTGGACCGCCTCTACAGCGAAAACGGGAAGTAGGCGCTCACGAGCGGGCGCCGAAGATCATCTCGCGCAGCCAGTGCGACAGGAGTTGGTCGTAGGCGCGCCGGCTCTCGCCGCTGGATAGCGCATGATCGGCCCCCGCCATCACCCGGTAGGTGACCGAGCGGGCCGAGATCAGCGAAGCGATGTAGCTTGCCACCACCGGGTGCGGCACGATCTCGTCATTCTCCGATTCCACGATCAGCACGTCGCCGGCGAAGCGCCGGCATTGCTGGATGGCGACATTGTCCTCGTAGGAGACGATGCGCCGGCGATAGGCGGCCAGTTCCTTGCGGTCCAGCTCGAATTTCGGCACCGACCAGTCCTCGTCGCGATAGAGCGCCGGCACCCGCAGCGCGAGCCAGCGCACGGGCCGCCGCGCCGTCGCCAGTACGGCGAGATAGGCGCCGTAACTGCTGCCGACCACCGCGATCGAGTCGGGATCGACGTGCTCCTGCCCCGCGAGCACGTCATAGGCGGCGCAGACGTCGTGCAGATTGTCCTCGCGGGTGACGCGGTGGAGATGCTCGGCGGTGTCGCCATGGCCGCGCATGTCGAAGGTGAGGCAGACGAAGCCGAGCTGCGCCAGTATCTTGGCCCGCTTCTTGTCGCGTTCCTGGCTGCCGGCCCATCCGTGGATGAACAGCACGCCGGGCACGCCGGTGCGCGGCTCCACGAGCTGGGCCGCGAGCCGGGAATCGGCGACCGGGATATGCAGCGCGCTAACCTTCAATCGTCTCGTCCACGCAGGCGTATTTCGTCAACGGCCCCATTTCGGGGTCGTCGCCGCGATAGTAGACCGTCGCGCCCTCGGGGACAAAGGGCGACGGGCCGTGGATCTCGACGCAACGGGCGCGCACGGCGCTGAGGCCCGGCCGGTCGGCGAAAGCCTCGAGGGCGGCGATCTCGGCCGGGGTGGCGCCGCCGACGCGCCAGGACTGCTCCAGAACGCCTATGCGCCTGTTGCCGTCAGGCCCGTTGCCGCAGGCGACGTCGTAATTGCGGCGGGACGCGATCAGCCCGGCGAGATGGCGGTCGGCCAGCCGGTCGAAGGCGACCGCGCGCTCGACAGCTTCGCGGCATTCGGCTGGCATCGAGCGGGCGAGCAGCGCGTCGAAGCCGCCCTGCACCACGAACAGGCTCGACCCGCCATAGGCCTGCCCGCCGCGATTGTCCGGCGTCAGCGACTGGGTGCCCCAATAGCTGATCGCTCGGCCCGGCAGCCGCACCTGACCGACGCTGTAGGTGGTGACGTCCTCGAGGTCTTCCTCGACGACGACGATGTCGGCGAGCGCGCCGGCGACGCAGAGGGAGGCGACGCCGGCTTCGAGCGCGGCGGCGTCGCGGGCGACGATCTGGGCGCGGCCGCCATCGGCCCCGGCCGGCTTCAGCCGCACCGGCCCCGTCCGCAGCAGCGCGCGCCCGGCCGTCAGCGCGTCCGCCGCGCAAAAGGCGGTGACGCCGCGCAGCGTCAGCGGCAGCGCCTCCCCGGCCAGCAGATGGGGCCAGCCGGCCGGAGCCATCGCCTCGGCCGAAGCCAGCGGATGGACGATCGCCTTGGTCGCCATCCACGCCTCGTGGACCCAGCTTCCGAGCAGGTCGTGCTCGCCCCCGATGCCGTATCGCAGCGCGGCGAGCGGGCCGCAGAGCGGCGCGCGCGGAACGAGGTAGGACGAGGCTGCGCCGGTTCCGTCCTCGCACGGCCCGCCGAAGGGCAGGCCGAGCAGCGCCGCGACGCGTTCGGCCACCACGCGGTGGGTGGCGCCGCCATGGTCGGCGCCCTCCCCGCCATGGGTGAAAACCGCGCGCGGCTGCGGGTCCAGCACGGGCAGGTCCAGGGGCAGGGTCGGCTCGATCATCGTCTCGCTCCTCGACCGATGGCGAACGCGATGAACCCGCAGGCGGGAGGATGGTTCCGCTCCCCCTCGTGGAAAGAAGCGGGTTTCGCCCCGGCCGCCGCTGTGGCAGAAGCGGCGGCTGTCCAAACCTGTGACGACGCAATGATCGAAACAGCCTCCCTTGCCGGATTCTTCGACCGTGATGCGGTCGCCGTCGCGCGCGCGTTGATCGGGGCGGAACTGCTGGTCGACGGGGTCGGCGGCGTCATCGTCGAGACCGAGGCCTACACGCTGGACGACCCGGCCTCGCACAGCCATCGCGGGCCGACGCGTCGCAACGCGACGATGTTCGGCGCGCCGGGCTCGGCCTATGTCTATCTCTCCTACGGCATGCACTGGTGCCTGAACGCGGTGTGCAGTCCCGGCAGCGCGGTGCTGCTGCGCGCCGTCGAGCCGCTCGCCGGGCTCGACGCGATGCAGGCGCGGCGCGGACGCGCCGGCCCGCGCCAGCTCTGCGCCGGGCCGGGCCGGCTGACGCAGGCGCTCGGCATCGACGGCTCCCTCGACGGTGGGTCGTTCCTGCGCCCGCCCTTCGTGCTGCGGCCGGCCGGGACGCCGCCGGGCGAGATCGCCGTCGGCCCGCGCATCGGCATCACGAAGGCGGCGGAGCGCCCGTGGCGCTTCGGCCTCGCCGGCTCGCCCTTCCTCAGCAGGCCCTTCGCATCTCCATAGGTATGGAGCGCATGGACGCGGGGGGCGGCATCTCTTCGGGTATGTCGGGCGGCGGGGTTTCGGGCGGCGCGCCGGGCGGCGTCTCGCCGGGCGTGGGGCCGGGCGGCGGCTGCTCGGGCGCCGGCGCGGGCGGAGGAACTTCCTGCGGCCCCGGCGTCGGGGGCTGTTCCGGCGCGGGGCCGGGCGGGACGGTGCTCATGGCGATCTGCTCCCTTTCTTCTCGCGGAAAAAGCCCAACCGGCCGCCGTGACGAATGTTCCCGGCAGTGCGCCGGAACATAAAGGCCGCGATGCCGTTGTCCGCTCTCATCACCCTTATCGAGAAACGAGGCACGTCATGTCGGACCTGAGCAATGCGGACATCGAAGGCCGCCTGAATGCGCTGCGCGACGCGGTCGCGCTCCTGCTGACCCGGGCGCCGGCCGAAGCTGCCGCCGACATAAGGGCCGCGCTGGAGCGCATGGCCGCGATAGAGAACCATCAGGAAGACCCCGGCACCCTGCCCTCGCGCGCCTTCGCGACCGAGAATGCGCGGGCGCAGGAGATCGCCGTCCTGCTCGACGCGCTCACCGCGCCCGCCGGCGCGGAGCGCGACAAGGGCACGTTGGAGGAGCAGCTCGACGAGGGGCTGGAGGACAGCTTCCCCGCGAGCGACCCGGTCTCCGTCGCCAGCACCTCGATCAGCGGCGGCGCGGCGCCCCTGCCGCGCCGCTGAAGCGCGGGCCACCGGAACATCTCGCCCTGCCCGCTGTTAGCCTTCGAGCAGAGGAGATGCGAGCGATGACCAGACCCAACGACAAAGCCAAGGAAGGCGTCCCCGGTACCACCGAGCAGAAGCCGCGATGGGAAGGCCCGCCGGAGAGCCGGCCATGGGGCTACCTGCCGGCCAAGGACGACCCGGCCACCGACCGCGACGCCGCCGGCGAAAACCTGAAGGACCCGGAAAAGCGCACGCTGGGCGACGCGATGAAGCAGCGCGGCGACCGCTGATGGACAAAGCCCTCGACAGGACCAGCGACACCATGCTCCTGACCGGCAACGCCATGCCGGTCATCGGGCTGGGCACGTGGAAGCTGGCGCGGGACACGGCGGGCGCGATCCAGAGCGCGCTCGAGGCGGGCTATCGCCTCATCGACACTTCGGGCGACTACGGCTCGCAGCCGGGCATCGGCGAGGGCGTGCGCCGCGCCGGCGTGGCGCGCTCCGCCTTCTACCTCACGACCAAGGTGGAGGAGACGGACGACGCCTACGAGGCGGTCGGCCGCAACCTCGACGAGTTGGGCCTCGACCATGCCGACCTCGTCCTCATCCACCGGCCGCCGGACGACGGCATCGGCGAGGCGCTGTGGCGCGGCCTGATCCGGGCGCGGGAAAACGGCCTGACCGTCGATATCGGCGTCAGCAACTATTCGGCCGAGGCGATCGACGCGCTGGTCGAGGCCACCGGCGAGACGCCCGTGGTCAACCAGATCGAATGGAGCCCGTTCGGCCACAGCCGCGAGATGCTGCGCCATGCGCGGGAAAACGGCATCGTGCTGCAAGCCTACAGCCCGCTGACACGCATGCGGCGGCTCGACGATCCGACGCTGGCCATGCTGGCCGGCAAATACGACAAAAAGCCGTCGCAGATCGTCCTGCGCTGGAACATCGAGCACGGCGTCGTGCCGCTGCCCAAGGCCGGCAGCAGGGAGCATCAGGAAGAGAATATCGACCTGTTCGACATCAGGCTCGCCAAGGCGGACATGGAGCGGCTCGACGCCCTGAACGAGCACTATTCGGCGCTCGGCAAGCTGCCCTACGTGTGACGCACGGCCGTCCCCCTCAATCGGCGGCCGGCGGCGGCTGCGTCCCGCCGTTCGCGGCCCCGCCATCGTCCACCCCGGTCTCCACGCCGTTTTCCTCCGGCGCGATGGCGGTGCCGTAGAGTTCGACGCCCCACCACACGACCATCGCCAGGATCAGGCTGACCAGGAGGATGATCAGGACGGGCAGGCCGCGCCGGCCCTGCCGGGCCTTGTTTTCCGAAAGCTTCACCATTTTCTCACCTCATGCTTCATGGACGGAAGGCGGCCTAGCCGTATTTCGGCCGTTGCGGCATCGAATCGACGGGATGGCTGACGTCGTGCTCGACGGAGGAGTCGGGCGTCGCCTCGCCCAGTTCCTCCAGAAGCCTGATACGCGCCCGGTTCAGGCGGCTCTTGACCGTGCCGATGGCGCAGCCGCAGATGTTTGCCGCCTCGTCATAGGAAACGCCGAGCACGCCGATCAGCATCAGCACCTCGCGCTGCGACTCGGGCAGGCGCGCGATGGCGCGCTCCATCTCGCGCCCGCGCGCCGACCATTCCTGGGTCGCGTCGGCGGCGGGCCGCAGCGACACGCATTCGGCCGCGCCCGGGGCCTCGCGCGTCTCGACCCTGACCTTGGTGTAGAAGGCGTTGCGCATGATCGTGAACAGCCACGATTTCATGCTGGTGCCGGGCCTGAACTGGTGGATGCTGGCCAGCGCCCGCGTCAGCGTCTCCTGCACCAGATCGTCCGCCTCGCTGGTCTCGCGATAGAAGGTTCTGGCGAAGGCGCGCAACGCGGGAATCAGCGCGACGATCTCCGTCCGCGGCGAAGCGGTTTCATGGTCTTTCAGTCCCGACACCGGGCTGGCCTCCTCGTTGCGCGCTGAGCAAGCCCCTCGAAACTTAATGCGAGCCATGGGCGGGTGGTTCCGGCGCGCTGGAAAAATGCCCGAGGGGCGGATTCCGCAGCGGAACATTCGCCGCACGGGCCGGTTCGAAGCCCATGACACCGCTTGTCCGCTTCCTGCTCGTCAACTTCGCCGGCGGCTTCGTCCTCGGCCTCGCGACAGGCTGCGCCTATGTGGTGCTGAGCATGGATGCGAGCCTGTTCGTACAGGAACCGCTCACCGCGGCCATGGTGCTGTGGGGCTTCGCCGCCACCTTCGCCGTCGGCGCCGTCGGCACCGGCCTCGGCATGCTCCCCTACGACTGATCCTCCCTCTCCCCGCAAAGAAAGAGGCGGGGCCGAAACCCCGCCTCTTCGGCATTCGCCAGCGATCGGAAGGCTACATCGCGCCGACCACGTCGCAGATCTGCTCGAGCGCGGCCATGTTGGTGGTGCCGCCCTCGTCCGGCGTCACGCTGCCGGTGGTCATGTCGTCGTCGGTCTGCGCGCCGGCAGAGGCGACGGTGGAGCAGTCGCTGCGCACCTGGGCCTGCTGGTCATCGTTCAGCCCTTCCCAGTTGGCGCGGATCTCGCCCTCGCTGCGCAGCGTGCCGGCGGCGGTATCGGTGAAGAACGCATCGCCGATCGCGCCTTCCCAGCCGCTCGGCAGGGTGTTCTGCATGCCCGGGCTGGCGGCGCCAGTCTCCGGCTGGGCGGGGGTGGTGGTCTGCGCCATGGCGGTGGCGGCGCCGAAGCCGAGCGTGAGCGCGGTGGCAATGAGAAGCTTGCGGGTCATCGGTGATTACCTCCTTGAGTTGCTGTGTCTTGGGGTGAACGCGGCCCTAACCGCGCCCCGGCGAAAAATGTTCCACCTTGTTTCAATAGCCGCCGACGATCGGCAGGATCTCGCCGGTGATGTAGCTGGAGCACTGGCCCGAAGCGAAGAACACATAGGCCGGCGCGATCTCCTCCGGCTGGGCCGGGCGCTTCATCGGCGTCTTCGCGCCGAACTCGGCCACCTCCTCGGGCGGGCGCTCGGACGGATTGAGCGGCGTCCATACCGGGCCGGGGGCAACGGCGTTGACGCGGATGCCCTTCGACACGAGATTGGCGGCGAGCGCGCGGGTGAAGGCGTGGATGCCGCCCTTGGTCATCGAATAGTCGATGAGCTCCTTGCTGCCGTCGATGCCGGTGATCGAGCCGGTGTTGATGATCGCGGCGCCGTGGTCCATGTGCCTGACCGCCTCCCGCGCCATGAAGAAATAGCCGTAGAGGTTGGTCTTCAGCGTCGTGTCGAAATGCTCGGTCGTCAGCTCGTCGAGCCCGGCGGCGTGGTACTGGAAGGCGGCGTTGTTGACGAGGATGTCGAGCCGGCCGAACTTCTCCACCACCGCCGCCACCGCATCGCGGCAATAGGTCTCGTCGGTGACGTCGCCGGGCATGAGCAGGCAGCGCCGGCCCTCGTCGGCGACGGCCAGCCGCGTCTCCTCCGCGTCCTCGTGCTCGCTCAGATAGGCGATGGCGACATCCGCGCCCTCGCGGGCGAACAGCACGGCGACGGCCCGGCCGATGCCGGAATCGCCGCCGGTAACGAGCGCGACCTTGCCTTCCAGCTTGCCCGAGCCGCGCCAGAACGGCGCGTCGTACATCGGCGCGGGTTCGAGCGATGCCTCGTCGCCGGGCTTGGGCTGATGCTGGGGCGGAAAGGGCGGCACGGGATAAGGCCGCGCGCCGGCCTGCATGGCCCCGCCTTCCTCCGAACCGCCCTCGTCCTTCTTTCCGGCATCGGCCCGGTTCACCTGTTCCTGGATGCGATGCTGCTTCGCCACCTCCTCGGCGGCGCTTTCGCCTGAAATCCTGTCGTTCATGTCGGCCACTCCGTTTTCGCCGGGGAAAACCGGCAGGAGGGCGTCATTGTTCCCGCCGCATGGAACGGAAGCGCCGCGACAGGCATTCTGGGAACGACAGCCGGAGCATGCCCTTGCCAGAAACAGAATTTCCCGAAGCCGAGTTCATGCGCGGCGGCCTCGCGCCCGCGCGCACGGCATTCTTCCTCGATTTCGACGGCACGCTGGCCCGGATCGTGCCCGACCCGGAGCGCGCCTCGGTGGAGGCGCGGACGCTGGCGGCGCTGCGCCGGCTGCGGGAGACGGCCGGCGGCGCGGTGGCCGTCGTGTCGGGCCGCAGCATCGCCCAGCTCGACCGCATGCTGCACCCATTGCGCCTGCCGGCGGCGGGCGTCCACGGGCTGGAGCGGCGCGACGCCGCCGGCACCCTGCGCACGACGCCCTTCGACGCCGCCGCCCAGCACCGTCTCGCCGCCACGGTCGGCGCCTTCGTCGGCGACCGGCCCGGCCTGCTGGCGGAGGTGAAGCCCGGATCGGTCGCCCTGCACTACCGCAAGCGGCCGGAGATGGAGGCCGACTCGCTCGCCTTCGCCATCGAGCTGGCGCGGGCCGACCCGCGCATCCGCATCGTGGAAGGCAAGAAGGTGGTGGAGATGAAGCTAAGCCCTCGCACCAAGGGCCACGCGATCGCCGACTTCATGACCGAGCCGCCCTTTGCCGGCCGCAGGCCGTTCTTCGCCGGCGACGACGTCACCGACGAGGCGGGGTTCTCGCTGGTCAACGAGATGGGCGGCGTGTCGCTCAAGGTCGGGCCGGGCGAGACGCACGCGCGCTACCGCATCGACGGCACCGACGCCTTCGCCCTATGGCTGGAAAGGCTGGCCGGACGGGATTGAAGGCGCGAGGAACCAATGCGGCGCGGATGTGTTCTGGACATGGCGAGGATAAGGAAACGAGAGCAAGAAACCGCCCGTCCGATGAAGCGAATTGCCCCCTGTACAGCCCCCTTCCCCACACGAGAGCGAAGGGCGAGGATATGAGCCGGCTGGTCGTCGTCTCCAACCGGGTTGCGGACCTGCGCGCGTCGAGCCAGACCGGCGGGCTCGCGGTCGTGCTCGCCGACGCGGTCAAGGAGCGCGGCGGCGTCTGGTTCGGCTGGAACGGCGAGCGCGAGGGCGTGACCGGCGGCGAGGTCGCCGTCGAGACCATCGGCAAGGTCGAGCGCGTGGCCGCGCCGTTGTCGCCGCAAGACGTGGCCGATTACTATTTCGGCTATGCCAACAGCGTGCTGTGGCCGCTGTTTCACTACCGGCTCGACCTCGTCGACTACCGGCCCGCCTTCCTCGCCAGCTACAGCCGGGTCAACGAGACCTTCGCCCGCCAGCTCGCCCCCTTCCTGAAGCCGGACGACCTGATCTGGGTTCACGACTACCACCTGATCCCGCTCGCCGCCCATCTGCGCGCGCTCGGATGCGGCCAGCGCATCGGCTTCTTCCTGCACATCCCCTTCCCGCCGCCCGATCTTCTCGCCGCCTCGCCCAACCGCACGGAGATGATCGACGCGCTGCTCCAGTACGACGTGGTAGGTTTCCAGACCCGCAGCGACACGGCCAATCTGAAGCATTATCTGCGCGAGCACGGCGGGGCCGTGCAGGTGGGGCGCAACCGCTTCCGCACCGGCGCGCGCGACGTGGTCATCGACCGCTTCCCGATCGGGATCGACGCGGCGAGCTTCGCGCAGATGGCGCGCCAGGCCGACGAGGACGTGCGCATCGACCTGATGCGCCGGCACGTCCTCGGCCGCCGCCAGATCATCGGCGTCGACCGGCTCGACTATTCCAAGGGCCTGCCCGAGCGGATGAAGGCATTCGGGCAGCTGCTTACCCAGCACCCGGAACTGGAGAAGACCGTCACGTTCCTCCAGATCGCGCCGCCGACGCGCGAGGAGGTCGACGCCTATGCCGACATCCGCATGGAGCTGGAGGCGCTGGCCGGGGCGATCAACGGCCGCTTCTCCGACTTCAACTGGACGCCGTTGCGCTACATCCACCGTGCCGTGCCGCGGCGCAAGCTCGCGCCGCTCTATCGCGGCAGCCAGGTCGGCTTCGTCACTCCGCTGCGCGACGGCATGAACCTCGTCGCCAAGGAATATGTCGCGGCCCAGGACCCGGAAGACCCCGGCGTGCTGGTCCTGTCCAAATTCGCCGGCGCGGCCGAGGAGATGCGCCAGGCGCTGATCGTCAACCCCTACGACATCGACGACATGGCGCGCCAGCTGCACCGGGCGCTGACCATGCCGCTGAAGGAGCGCCGCCGCCGCCACGAGGCGCTTCTCGACCATGTGCGGCTGCGTGGCTCAACGCCTTCCTCGCCGCGCTCGCGCCGCCCGCGCGGCCGGCCGCGGGCCGCGCGGACAGGAACGAGGCGCGCACCAGCCACGCGCCGACCGGCTGAAGGAAAACATCATGGCGCGCGCGATCTGGAAGGGACATCTGAGCATGGGCGAATTGTCCTGCGCGGTGGCGCTCTACGCGGCGGCGACCACGGCCGAGCGCATCTCCTTCCACATCGTCAACCGCAAGACCGGCAACCGCGTGCGCCGGGAATATGTCGATGAGGACACCGGCAAGCCGGTCGACCGCGAAGAGCAGGTCAAGGGCTACGAGACCGCGAAGGGCAGCTATGTCATCCTCGAGCCGGAGGAGGTGGCGGCAGCCGTGCCGCAGGGCGACAAGCGCCTCGCGGTCGAGCACTTCATTCCCTGCGGCGAGGTCGACACCGTCTATTTCGACAAGCCCTACTTCGTCACCCCCGCCGACGAGGCGGCAGAGGAGGCGTTCGCGGTGATGCGCGAGGGATTGCGCCGCAAAAAGGTCGCGGCGCTGGCGCGCGCGGTGCTGTTTCGCCGGGTGCGCACGGTGATGCTGCGCCCGCGCGGCTGCGGCCTGATGGCGAATACGTTGAACTTCGACTACGAGGTGCGGCCGGCCGATACGGTTTTCGCCGACATCCCGGACATGAAGATCAAGCGCGAGATGCTCGATCTGGCCAGGCACATCATCGCCACCAAGCAAGGCAGCTTCGACCCGGCCGCCTTCGACGACCGCTACGACGCGGCGCTGGCCGAGCTGGTCAAGGCCAAGATCGAGGGCCGCGAGATCAGGAAGCCGAAGCGCAAGGCCGAGGGCAAAGTCATCGACCTGATGGAGGCGCTGCGCGAAAGCGCGGCCGCCGCCGGCAAGGCGAAAAAGCCGGCGGCCAAGACCGCTCCCCGGCGCAAGGCGGGCTGAGCCATGGCGCTCGATACCTACCGCAAGAAGCGCGATTTCGACCGCACGCCGGAGCCGAAGGGCGGCAAGGGCAAACGCGCAGCGGGCAACAGCTTCGTCATCCAGAAGCACGATGCGCGCAGGCTGCATTACGACTTCCGGCTGGAGATGGACGGCGTGCTCGTGAGCTGGGCGGTGACGCGCGGCCCGAGCCTCGTGCCGGGCGAGAAGCGGCTCGCCGTCCATGTCGAGGACCACCCGCTCGACTATGGCGGTTTCGAAGGCACGATCCCGAAGGGCGAGTATGGCGGCGGCACGGTGATCGTCTGGGACCGCGGCACGTGGAAGCCGCTGGGCGACGCGAAGAAGGGGCTGGCCAAGGGCCATCTGGAATTCGAGCTTGCCGGCGAGAAGCTCGCCGGGCGCTGGCACCTGATCCGCATGGCGCGACGCCCGCGCGAAAAGCGCGACAACTGGCTGCTGATCAAGGGCGAGGACGAATATGCCCGCGGCGAGGACGATCCCGACATATTGGAGGAACGCCCGGAATCGGTGAAGACCGGGCGCCTGGTCGCCGACGTCGCCGGCGAGGCTCCCGGCTGGTCGTCGAAGACCGGCCGCATCGCCAAAGAGCCGCCGGAGACGAAGATCCGGGGCGCGAAGAAGGCTGCGATGCCGGATTTCGTGCCGCCGCAGCTCGCCACGCTGAAACCCCACGCGCCGGAGGGCGCCGGCTGGGTGCACGAAATCAAGTTCGACGGCTACAGGCTGCAAGCCCGGCTCGACGGCGGCAAGGTCGCGCTGCTGACGCGCGGCGGCCTCGACTGGACGGACAGGTTCGGCAAGGCCGTGCCGAAGGCGCTCGCCGCGCTGCCGGCCAGCCAGGCGCTGATCGACGGCGAGCTGGTGGTGGAGGCATCCGGCGGCGCGTCCGACTTCTCCGCGCTTCAGGCCGATCTGAGCGCGGGGCGGACCGACCGCTTCGCCTTCTACGCCTTCGATCTTCTTCATCTCGACGGGCAGGACCTGACCGGGGCCACCCTTGTCGAGCGCAAGGCGGTGCTGGCGCGGCTTCTGAACAAGGCGGCGCCGGAGCTGCGCTACAGCGAGCATTTCGAGGAAAACGGCGAGATGGTGCTGCGCCATGCCTGCCGGCTCAGCCTCGAAGGCGTCGTCTCCAAGCGTGCCAACGGGAAATACCGCTCCGGGCGCGGCCGCGACTGGATCAAGTCGAAATGCGGCCACCGGCAGGAACTGGTGATCGGCGGCTACGTGCCCTCATCGACCTCCGCCCGCGCCATCGGCTCGCTGGTGCTGGGATTTCATGACAAGGCCGGGGACACGAGCACCCTGCGCCATGCCGGCCGGGTCGGCACCGGCTTCAGCCGCGTGGTGGCGGAAGACCTGTTCAAGCGCTTGCAGAAGCTGGAGCGCGACACCTCCCCCTTCAGCGACCGGCTCGATGCCACGGCGCGGCGCGGCGTGCATTTCGTCGCGCCCGAGCTGGTGGCCGAGGTCGAGTTCCGGGCCTGGACCGCCGACGGCATCGTGCGCCACGCCGCCTTCCGGGGCTTACGCGAAGACAAGCAGGCCTCCGAAGTGGTGCGCGAGGACGGGGGCGCGCAGGACAAGGCACCGGCGAAGCCGAAGGTCGCGCTCACCCATCCCGACCGCGTCTACTGGAAGGATGCGGGCGTCACCAAGGAAGGGCTGGCGAGCTATTACGCGCAGGTCTGGCGCTTCATGGCGCCGCATGTCGAGCGACGGCCGCTGGCGCTGTTGCGCTGCCCCGGCGGCACGGCGGCGCAATGCTTCTTCCAGAAGCATGCGTGGAAGGGGGTGAGCCGCGAGATCCTGACCGCGACCGACCCGCTCGACGAGGACGGCGACAATTCGCTTCTCGCCGTCGATTCGCTCGATGGATTGATCGGGCTGGTGCAGGGCGCGGCGCTCGAAATCCACGGCTGGCAGGCGCGGCTCGACTCGCTGGAGAAGCCGGACCAGATGGTGATCGACCTCGACCCCGGCGAGGGCGTGGCGTGGAGCGCCGTGCTCGACGCCGCGCGCGAGGTGCGGGCGCGGCTGGAAGACGCAAATCTCCACGCCTTCGTCAAGGCGACCGGCGGCAAGGGCCTGCACGTCGTCGCCCCGTTGCAGCCGAAGGCCGGATGGGACGCGGTCAAGAACTTCGCCCGCGACCTCGCCGTCGCCATGGAGGCGGATGCGCCGAAGCGTTTCATCGCCAAGGCGACCAAGGCCGAGCGCAAGGGCCGCATCTTCGTCGACTATTTGCGCAACGGCCGCGGCGCGACGGCAATCGTGCCCTATTCGACGCGGGCGCGCGCCGGGGCCACCGTCGCCATGCCGCTCGGCTGGGACGAGCTGGAGCCGTCCATCGGCTCCGGCCATTTCACCGTTGCCAACGCGGCCGCCCGGCTCGACAACCTCGCCGCCGACCCGTGGGCGGATTTTCGTCAGGCGGAACGGCCGCTCGAAGTAGCGGGTAAGGCGCGCAAGAGAAAGTAAAGCCTATCGCGTCGCATGCGCCTTGACCTCGACCGCTTGCGCTGCCCCTCATCCGCCCTTCGGGCCCCTTCTCCCCGTGAACGGGGAGAAGGGGAAGCGAGGAGGCCGAGGCCAATCTCCTTCTCCCCGTTCACGGGGAGAAGGTCCCGGCAGGGGGATGAGGG
>DAOMOI010000025.1:0-2843 GCA_035444225.1 Aquamicrobium sp.
CGCGCCGCGGGTGCTGATCGCCAATTCCAACCTCGTGCCGCACTGGGCGACGTGGGAGCATTTCAACGAGCTCGATAAGAAGGGCCTGGCCATGTACGGCCAGATGACCGCCGGCTCGTGGATCTATATCGGCAGCCAGGGCATCGTGCAGGGCACCTACGAAACCTTCGTCGAGGCCGGCCGCCAGCATTATGGCGGCGACCTGAAGGGTAAGTGGATTCTTACCGGAGGCCTCGGCGGGATGGGCGGCGCGCAGCCGCTGGCGGCCGTCATGGCCGGCGCCTGCTGCCTCGCCGTCGAGTGCGACGAGACCCGCGTCGATTTCCGCCTGCGCACCCGCTATGTCGACGCCAAGGCCAAGACGCTGGACGAGGCGCTGGCGCTGATCGACCAGTGGACGAAGGCCGGCGAGGCGAAGTCCGTCGGCCTGCTCGGCAACGCCGCCGAAATGTTCCCCGAGCTGGTGCGCCGCGGCGTGCGGCCCGACATGGTGACCGACCAGACCTCCGCCCACGACCCGGTCAACGGCTACCTGCCGCTCGGCTGGACCGTCGCCGAATGGCGCGAAAAGCAGGAGAACGACCCCAAGGCGGTCGAGAAGGCCGCCCGCGCCTCGATGAAGGTGCATGTCGCGGCCATGGTCGACTTCTGGAACCAGGGCGTGCCCACCTTCGACTACGGCAACAACATCCGCCAGATGGCGAAGGAGGAGGGGCTGGAAGACGCCTTCGCCTTCCCCGGCTTCGTGCCGGCCTATATCCGCCCGCTGTTCTGCCGCGGCATCGGGCCGTTCCGTTGGGCAGCGCTTTCCGGCGACCCGGAGGACATCGCCAAGACGGATGCCAAGGTCAAGGAACTGATCCCCGACAACGCCCACCTGCACAACTGGCTCGACATGGCGGCCGAGCGCATCGCCTTCCAGGGCCTGCCGGCGCGCATCTGCTGGGTCGGCCTCGGCGACCGCCACCGCCTCGGCCTCGCCTTCAACGAGATGGTCAGGAACGGCGAGCTGAAGGCCCCCGTGGTCATCGGCCGCGACCATCTCGATTCCGGCTCGGTCGCCTCGCCCAACCGCGAGACGGAAAGCATGAAGGACGGCTCCGACGCCGTCTCCGACTGGCCGCTGCTCAACGCGCTGTTGAACACCGCCTCCGGCGCGACCTGGGTGTCGCTGCACCATGGCGGCGGCGTCGGCATGGGCTTCTCGCAGCATTCGGGCGTCGTCATCTGCTGCGACGGCTCGGAGGATGCCGCCCGCCGCATCGAGCGCGTGCTGTGGAACGATCCTGCGACCGGCGTGATGCGCCATGCCGATGCGGGCTATGACATCGCGCTCGACTGCGCGCGCGAGAAGGGCCTGCGCCTGCCCGGCATCCTCGGCAACTGAGGGCACCGATGAGGATCGCGCGCCGCGCCGACCACAAGCGCATGGCATGGAAGAACGGGCAGGGCGTGACCGAAGAGGTCGCGGCCTTTCCCGAGGGCAGCGATGTCGACGGCTTCGACTGGCGGCTGTCGATCGCCCATGTCGGCGCCGACGGCCCCTTTTCGGTGTTCGCCGGCATCGACCGCACCATCGCCCTGCTTGACGGCCCGTCACTGGCGCTCGATCTGCCCGAAGGACGCACGGTCGAGCTGACGCCGGACGGCGTGCCCTTCTCCTTCCCCGGCGACTGGGAAATCTCCAGCCGCAATCCCGGCGGGCCGACCATCGACTTGAACATCATGACGAGGCGCGGGCGCTGCGCCCACGGGATGCGGCGCCTGTCGCTTGCGCCCGACGAGACCTTCACCGCCCCGGGCTCCGGCTGGGCGGTGTTCAATTCGCCGGCGAAAATCGCGGCCGGGGGCCACGACCTCGCCATCGACCGCTTCGACGCCATATGCCTCGACGCCGGCGAGGGCTTTGCAAATGGAGCCGCATCGGCAGAAATCCTGTTCGTGACGATCGGCCCGGCGGCATAGCCGCCCCATATGCGCTGCCCTGCCGCCTCTAAAGCGTGTCGCGCTTCCCCGAAGGGCGGATGAGGGCGGCGCGAGGGTCGAAGATCGTGCTCATCCGGAGCGGATCAGGCGCGACGCGCCTCAAGGCCCGTAGCGGCGCGGGGCGGTCGAGATGGCGCGTGAGGCGGCCTGCACGCCCTTGACGAGCGCGGCGGCCGGCCCTGCTCCCTTGGTCGTCGCGGCGAGAAAGCCGGCGTTGAAGGTGTCGCCGGCGCCCACCGTGTCGATGACCTTCACCTTCGGCGCCGCCGCATGGAAGCGCCGGCCGTCTATATGGGCCGAGGCCCCCTCGCCTCCGCGCTTGACGACGAGCATCCGGCCGGGACCGAGCCGCGCGGCGAGGCATTCCGCCGCCGCGTCCGTTTCCGCCTGCCCGGTTACGGCCCGAACCTCGACCTCGTTCAGGAGCGCGATGTCGGCGCGGGCGAGCCAGCCCTCCATCAGCGCCAGCGTCTCCTTGCGCCAGCCCTCCGGCGGCCAGCCGGGGTCGATCGCCGTGCGCCAGCCGCGCGCGGAAAGCGCGTCGAGAAGGTCGTCGGTGCCGGCGCGGATGCCGGGCATCAGAAAACCGCCGGAGATCAGCGCGAAGGCCCGGCCATGTGGCGCGTCCGGCAGGCGCGCGATCAGGTCTTGCGCCGCGGCGATGTCGAGATGGCCGGGCGTGGTGAGGAAGGCGCGGTCGCCGCCCTTGTGGACGATGCCGACGGTGAGCGTGGTGGCGCACGCTTCAATGATCCAGTCGCAGGAGGCCGCGTCGAACGCGCCTCGCAGCCACGCGCCGTTTGGGTCGTTGCCGGTCGAGGCGATCTTGGCGGCGACATGTTCGATGTCCCAGGGGG
>DAOMOI010000025.1:2853-13214 GCA_035444225.1 Aquamicrobium sp.
GTTGCCGGTCGAGGCGATGAAAAGATGCGCCACGCCCATGCCGGCGAGCGCCAGCGCGCTGTTGCCGGCCGAGCCGCCGGCGCGCGTCTCGGCGCGCTCGACCATGATCTCGGTGCCTACTTCCGGCCAGCCGTCGATCTCGCCGAGCACGAGGTCGACATTGGCGTTGCCGAGGACGAGGATCGGCGGCGTCTCGTTCACGGTCTCTCCCCGTCGCTGACCTTGGACGAGCGCAGCGGCCGGCCGAAGCCATCGCCGACGCGCCTGGCCGCCGCTTGAATAGCGAGTGTCTGCGCCGCCGGCAGCAACGCCGCCACCGCCGCCAGCCCGTCGCGGGGCGGCAGCGGGATCGTCACCGCGCCGGCGACCGGCTCTTCACCGGAAAGATCGAACAGGACCGGGTTCAGCCCGAGGTCGACGGCGCTGCGCGCCACGCCGGCCACCGCGTCGCCATCCGCGCCGGCGGGCCGGGCCAGCACCAGCGCGAGGCCAGGCGACAGCGCCTCCATCGGCCCGTGCAGGAGCTGGCCGAGTTCCGGCGCCAGCGCCGGCAGGCGGGCAAGCTCCATGAAGGTGAGCGCCGTGGCCTCCAGCGCGGCATGGAGCGGCAGGCGAGAGGACAGGACGAGCGCGTGGCAGGAGGCCAGCGCTGCCACGGCTTCCGCCGGCGGTGCTGGCGGTGGCGCGTCTTCCCGCCACAGATCGAGGAGCGGCGCTGTGTCGTGGCCGAGCGCGTCGAGGATCGCGGCATGAAGCGCCAGCGTCACTATGATCGAGCGCGTGGCGGCGAAGGCGCGCTCCTTCTCGACCGGCGCGACGAGCGACGGCACGGCGCGCGCCAGCACGCTGCCGCCGCCGAGTGTCAGGCCGAACTGGTCGGCCCTGCCACTGAGCCGCGAGAACCACGCCTCGACCTCGCCCGAGCCGCCCGACTGCGAGACGACGAGCGTGACGCCGCCCGGTGGGGGCGGCTGGCGCAGCGCCTCGGAAAGCGGCTCGGCGAAGGCCATGATGCCGGCCGCGCGATAGAAGGGCTGCACCATGCGGTTGGCCCAGTGCGAGGCGCCCATGCCGAGAAGCGCCAGCCGGCCGGTGGCGCGGATGCGCGCGGCGACCGCCGCCGCCTCGCCCCGCGCCGCGTCGAAGGCAATGAGCGCATCGCGGCTCTGCCGCGCCATCTCCGCGCGCAGGATTGCGAGGCCCGGCGCGGCCGGGTCTTCGGTCATGCCGCCCTCAGCCTTTCACGCGGGCGACCACCGGCACGTAGTCCTCCAGCTCCGGCGCGGGGAAGCGCACGGACTCGCCGGTCTCGGCCGAGCGGTAGAGGCCCATCAGGATCTCGACCACGGCCAGCCCGTCATGGAAGGTCTCGATCGGCGTCTCGCCCTTGCGGAAGCACTCGACCATGTGGCGGTTCTCGCCGGTGTAGCCGTAGATGCCTTCCTCGTCCTCCAGCACCGGCATCAACCCCTGCTCGGCATTCTGCTTCTCGACCAGGTCTTCGCCCTCGGCCCCGGTGACGGCGCGCGACATGAACACCTTCAGGCCCGTCGCCAGCGAGTTGAACTCCATGGCGTATTCCGGCCCGAGCAGCTCGAGCTGGATGCGCAGGCCCGCGCCGACATAGGCCCAGGAGGTCGTCGCCTCGATCATCAGCTCGTTGCCGTCCTCGTCCTCGAGGACGACGACGCCGCGGGCGAAATCCTCGGAAGGCCGGTTGCGATAGTCGACCTCGTCGCCAAACCGCTGGCGCAACTGATCGGCATAATGAGGCCGCGTCCATTTCAGGTTCGCCACCGTGCCGTTGACCGACTTGACCTTCAGCGAGTCGCGCGCGGCGCCCGGCGCGGTGAGCAGATGCCGCGCCACCTCGACCGAGTGGCACATCATGTCGGAAAGCACGCCGCCGCCCTGCTTGTCGCCCTGCCAGAACCACGGCTCGTGCGGGCCGGAATGCTCTTCCGCCGCGCGGGCGAGATAGGGCCGGCCCGTGGTCGAGGCGGCGCGGCGCCAGACGATCTCCTTGCCGCGCATCACCGGCGTGGCGAAGACCTGGTTTTCGAGATAGCCGTGGTTCAGCCCGGCATCCTCGACCAGCCGCACCATCTCGCGCGCCTCGGAAACGGTGCGCGCCAGCGGCTTCTCGCAGGCGACGGCGAACACTTTCGAGCGGCCGGCCTTCACCTCGGCGTGGATGACGCGCATCACGTCGAGCCGGGTATGGTTGGGCGAAAGGATCCACACCGCGTCGATGTCGTCGGCCTGGAGCATCGCCTCCAGCGTGGCGTAGCTGCGGCACTCGCCCATGCCGAGCCTGGTGACGGCGTCGACGAAACGCTGGCGGCGGCCGGCGTCGCGGCTGTAGACGCCGGTGACGTCGACATTGCGCACGCCGACCATGGAGCGGAGATGGAAATGGGCGATGAAGCCCGATCCCACGACGCCGATGCGCAGCCTTTGTCTCGTTTGTGCGGTCATGACATTATCCTCGTAACGGTTCGAATTCGTTTGCCGGCGCGGTGCTTTCGCGCACCACCAGCGTGGTCGGCATCATCACCGGGCTGTCGGGCGGGGCGCCGCCGGCCATGATGTCGAGCAGGACGGTCATCGCCATGCGGCCGATTCCGGCGCGCGGCTGGCTCACCGTGGTCAGCGGCGGGTAGATCGCCTGGCTGAGATAGATATCGTCGAAGCCAACGACGGAGACGTCGCGTGGCACGTCAAGGCCGCTGCGGCGCAATTCGTGGATGGCGCCGAACGCCATCTCGTCATTGGCGCAGAAGATCGCCGTGGGCCGGTCGGGCCGCGACAGCAGCGCCCGGCAGCGATCGCGCCCGCCTTGCAGCAGGTAGTCGCCGGTCTGTTCGTAGCCGGCGGGGATGGCAAGGCCCGCTTCCGCCATCGCCGCGCGAAAACCGTCGCGGCGGCGGAGCGCCATCGGCTCGGCCGGCGGGCCGGCGATATGGGCGATGCGCCGGTGGCCGAGCGAGATCAGATGGCGCACCGCGTCGCGCGCAGCGCCGTGATTGTCGACTTCGACATGGGGGAAGCTCGTGCCCTCGACCCTCTCCAGCGCGACGACGACGGGCAGGCGGTCGAGGCGGAAGCGGCTCGACGGCAGCTTGCCGGTCATCAGCACCATGCCGTCGGCATTGCCGTCGCGCAGCATGGCGAAATATTCGGCCTCGCGGTCGGGGTCGTTTTCGGTGTTGCCCATCAGCACGGCATAGCCGGCCTCGCGCGCGGCCGCCTCCATGCCCTTCACCACTTCGAGATAGAACGGGTTGCCGATGTCGCGCACCACCATCAGCACGGTCATCGAGCTTTGCCGGCGCAAATTGCGGGCGCTGACGTTCGGCCGGTAGTCGAGCGCCTCTGCGACCTCGCGGATGCGGGTCAGCGTCGGCTCGGCCACCAGCCCGGTGCCGGAAAGCGCGCGCGAGACGGTAGCCGGCGAGACGCCGAGCTTGCGCGCGATGTCCTTCATCTTCGGCGGGCGCGCATTCATGCCCGCATCGCCCTTCCGCGGCCGTAGAACAGCATCAGCACCAGAAGCGTCGCGCCGAAGATCATCTGGCGGCCGGATTCCTCGATATTGACCGTGGTGAGGATGCTTTGCAGCACGACCAGCATCACCGCGCCGGCCATGGTGCCGGTGTAGCCGCCCTTGCCGCCGGCGAGCGAGGTGCCGCCGAAGACGACGGCGATGATCGACGGCAGCATGTATTGCTCGCCGACATTGGCGAAGGAGGAGCCGGAATAGCCGATCAGGCAAATGCCGGCGATGGCCGCGAACGCGCCCGACAGCACGAAGAGCAGAACCCGAACCCTTGCCGCCGGCACGCCGGCCATGCGTGCGGCCTGTTCGTTCGAACCGATGGCGTAGATGCGGTGGCCGAACACGGTGCGGTGGAGCAGGAAGGCCATTAAAAGCCCGACGCCGAGCCACAGCCAGATGATGCCGGGCAGGCCGAACAGGAAGGGCTGGGTGACGAATTGCGACAGCGAGGGTGCCGCGCGGCCCGAAGGGATGCCCTGCCTTATGACGACGAGCAGGCCCTGCAAGACACCCAGCATGCCGAGCGTCATCACCAGCGGCGGGATGCGCAGCAGCGTCACGCCGAGCCCGTTGATCAGCCCGAAGAACGCGCCGGCGGCGATGCAGCCGGCGATTGCCGCCGGGATGCCGGAATCGGCCCCGTTCATCAGGTTTCCGGCGATGATGGCCGAGAGCGAGACGATGCCGCCGACCGAAAGGTCGATGCCCTCGCGCCCGCCGAGGATGACGAGGTTCTGGCCGGCCGCGGCGATGCCGAGAAGGGCGGCCACGATCAGCAGCCGCAGGATCTGCTGCGGCGAGGCGAAGCCGGGGCTTAAACCCTCGCCCAGCGCCAGCAGCACGGCGATGAGGACGAGCGCGACGAACAGCGGCTGGCGCAAGAAGGCGGGAAGGCTGCTCATCGTCCCTCTCTCCGGCCGACGAGAACGCCGACCATCAGCGCGACCAGGATCGCCAGCCCCTGCACGAGGTTCTGCCACTCCGAAGGCGTGCCGACGAAATAGACCAGCGAGTTGATGAGGCCGATGATCAGCGCGCCGAACACCGAGCCGACCACGGTGCCGAAGCCACCGGAGAGCGCCGCCCCGCCCAGCACGACCGCCGCGACCGAATAGAGCGTCATCTTGCCGCCGACCAGCGGGTCGCCGCTCGCCGTGTCGCCGGTGATGCAGAAGGCGGCGAGCGCGCAGAACACGCCGCACAGCGCATAGCCCTTGATGCGGACCGCCGTGACCGGCAGGCCGCTCTGATAGGCCGACTGCGCGTCGTCGCCGACGGCGAGAAGCTGGGTGGTGAGCCGAAGCCGCGCCATCAGGTAGAGCAGCACGGCCAGCACGACGACGGCGTAGAACACGAAGGGCACGTCGAGGAAGCGCCCGCCATAGGTGCGCCAGAAGGCGGCAGGCGCGGGCAGGCCGGCGACCGGCAGCACCCACAGGGCCAGCCCGGTGAAGAAGATCGAGGTGGCGAAGGTGGCGACGATGGCCTGCAAGCGCAGCGCGGCGACGACGAGGCCGTTGATGAGGCCGCAGGCCACGCCGACGGCGAGCCCTGCCGCCATCGCGACGAGGATCGAGCCCGCGCCGCCGCCCCAGCGGTCCATCAGCACGACGAGCACGACATTGACCAGCGAGACGATGGCCCCGACCGACAGGTCGATGTCGCCGGCATAGACGACATAGGTTTGGGCGATCGCGAGCAGCATCAGCGCCATGTAGGTCTTGGTCAGGCCGGTCAACCCGATCAGGCTGACGCTGCGCGGCTGGTAGAGGCCGTTCAACGCCAGGAGCGCCAGCGCGATGGCCAGCGCCGGCAGGAACGGATAGCGCGCGATCAGCCGCCTGACGCCGCCGGCGCGCGACGCGGTGGCTTGCCCATGGCCCTGCGATGTCGACATGGCATTCTCCATCAGGCGGCCTCGTAAGCGGCCTGATAGAGGTTGTAGCGGGTGCGCTCGTCGCCCCGCAACTCGCGGACGGTGCGGCCGCCGTTGAAGACGAGGATGCGGTCGGCATTGGCGAGCAGCTCGGCGTCCTCCGACGAATAGAGGATGATCGCCATGCCCTCGGCCGCCAGCCTGCGGATCAGCGCGAACAGGTCGGCCTTGGCGGACAGGTCGATCCCCTTGGTCGGGTCGTCGAGCAGCAGGATATCCGGCCGGTCGATCAGCCAGCGCGCGATCACCACCTTCTGCTGATTGCCGCCGGAAAGCGAATCGACGGGATGCGAGAAGCCGGCGAAGCGCGTCTTCATCGCCTCCATGGCAGGCTTCGCCGCTTCGCGCAGCCGGGCCGGCCGGGCGAGCTTCAGCCGCTGGCGCAGGTAGTGGATCGGCACGACGTTCTCGAGGATCGGTCGGCCGGTGACGATGCCGTCGCGCCGCCGGTCGCCCGAGACATAGGCGAAGCCCTGCGCGATCGCCTGCGCCGGGTTGGAGGCGCGCACGGGAGCCCCGCGAAGCGAGACCGTGCCCGACGCGATGGGCACCGCCCCGAACAGCGCCCGCAGCACCGCCGACTGGCCCTGGCCGTGCAGCCCGCCGAAGCCGAGAATCTCGCCGCGCTTCAGCTCGAAGCCGACATCCGCGAAGCCCGGCCCGGAAATGCCCGAAACCGCAAGCGCGGTCTCGCCGCCCGCTGGGGCGGCATCCGGCGCGGCGTCGGGCACGGCGTGGGGCGAGGCCGGCGCGGCAAGCTCCTCCTGCCCGCCGACCATCAGCCGGATGATCGCGGCCGGATCGGTCTCCGCGACCGGCATCGACGCCACCGTGCGGCCGTCGCGGATCACCGTCACCCGGTCGCCGATGGCGAAGATCTCGTCCATGCGGTGCGAGATGAAGACCATGGCGCGGCCTTCCTCCTTCAGCCGGCGCAATATCTCGAAGAAGCGGTCGACCTGCGCGCGGTCGAGCGCCGAGGTCGGCTCGTCGAAGATCAGAATCGGGGCTTCCGTGGCCAGCGTCTTCATGATCTCGACCAGCTGGCGCTGGTCGGCGCGCAGGCTCTCGACGGTGGCGTCGGCGGAAAAGCCCTCGCCGGCGACGCCGTCGAACAGGGCGATGTAGCGCGCGGCGCGCTCCGCCAGCGCCTTGCGGTCGATGAACAGGCCCGCCTTCAGCGGCAGGTCGTTGATGAAGATGTTTTCTTCCACCGTGCGCCGGGCGGCGAGCGAAAGCTCCTGATAGAAGATGCCGATGCCGTGGGCGCGCGCAACTTGCGGGCCGGAGATGGCGACGGCGGAACCGTCGATCAGCATCTCGCCGGCGTCGGGGCGCACGCTGCCGGCGGCGATCTTGCACAATGTGCTCTTACCCGAACCGTTCGAGCCGATCAGCACGTGCACCTCGCCGGCTTCCAGCGCGAGGTCGCCGTGGCTCAGGGCCACCGTCGCGCCGTAAGCCTTGCTCACGCCCCGCAGGATCAGTTTAGACATGGGCATGGTCCTCGGCAGGGAAGCGTGGGGCGCGCGCATACGCGCGCGCCCCACCTCCGTTCCGGGCGGCGCCTTACTTGAACAGCGCCTCGGCGTCCTCGATCGAGAGCTGGCTGGTATAGGAGTAGTGACCGGGCTTGCCCTCGAGCTGCGCGGCGGCTTCGGCAAGGTTCGAGGAGTCGATGAACGGGATTTCCAGATACATCGCGTTGCCGTACTGGCCTGCCGTTGCCGGCTCCTTGAGCTCCTTGCCCTGCAACATCAGGACCGCGACGTTGAGCGCCGACGCCATGACGCCGGGAGGGTTCACGGTCGCGCCGGAATTCAGCTTGTCCTCGGTCCACAAATCAATGAAGTCCTTGCGGATTTCGCCGGTGGCGGCGATGTCGCCGGTCTTGCCGGCGTCCATGATCGACTTCCAGGCGCCGGCGGCCATGCCGTCCTGGACCAGAACGCCGTTGACGTCGGGATAGGTCGCCAGAATGTTCTGCATGGCCTGCTGGCCCTGCGCCTGATCCCAGTTGGCATTGACCTCGTTGACCAGCTTCATGTCGGGGTACTTCGCAAGCACCTCCTTGTAGCCGGCGACGCGCATCTCGTTGGCCGGGTGACCGGCGACGCCGTTGATGGCGACGACATTGCCCTTGCCGTCGAGCGTCTTGGCGAGCCACTCCGCGCCGGCGGCGCCATAGGCCTTCTGGTCGATGCCGACATAGATCGCGTCGGGCGAGGACACCTCGGCGTCGGTCGAGATCACCAGGATGCCGGCTTCCTTGGCCTGGGCGAAGACCGGGTCGAAGGCGGTCGGGCTGTTGGGGTTGATGATGATGGCGTCGACGCCCTCATTGATGAAGTTGCGGACATGGGCGATCTGGCCGGGCACGTCGACATTGGCGCTCTGCACCACGACCTCGACATTGACGCCCTTGTCCTTCCAGGCGGCCGCCGCGGCTTGCGCCTCCTCGATCATCTGGGTGCGCCATTCGGAGCCGACCCAGCCGTTGGACAGGCCGATCTTGAAATCCTCCGCGCTGGCGGCGAAGGCGGTGACGGCCAGCGCCGCGACCGTGGACAATGCAAGGGCTGCGATCTTCTTCACGGGCTTCCTCCCAAGGTTGATGGGGCAATGGAACCACACAATGAAATCGTTTTCAATAGATCGCCGCGCGAAGCCGCGTTCCACCCGCGGCTTCGCCGTCAGCGACGCAGCCTGAGCGGCATCGAGAAGCCGAGCGTCACATAGAGGCCGTCGCCCTTGCCGGGCTCCAGCTCGTGGCGATAGCCGGCGGCAAGCGTCATGGCCAGCCCGTGCGCCAGCGCGATGTCGCCGACGAAGGCGCCGTAGCGCAGCGTCGGGCGGTTGCGCGCGTCGTCGAACAGCATGAACTCGCCGCCGAAGCGCAAGGTCGACGTCCTGCGGCCGGCGCGGACGTGGAAATGGACCTCGTCGTCGATGGTCGAATAGGCCCCGAAGGACTGGAAATAGGGCGCGTCGAGCGCCCGCGTGTCGAAGCCGTATTGAACGGTCGCGCCGAGCGCGCTGCCGTCGCCTGCGCCGGCAGGCCTGTTTTTCTTGTCGCGCCACGCAAGGCCGGCGGAGAGGGAAAGGTAATAGGCCTGCGTCGTCCATTGCCGGCCGGCCAGCAGCGCCGCGTAGCGCGAATCCGTCGCGTTCCACAGGGTGCGGGTGCGGCCGAAGCCGAAACTGCCGCTGACGATCCAGCCGGGGCGGCCGATATCGCCGTTGAGCGCGCTGACGAAGCCGAGGCCTGCGTTGAAGTCGCGGCCGCCCACCATGCCCACGGCGTCGGCGCCCCAATAGAAGGCGCTGTCGAACCGAAGGAGGTTGCCGGCCGCCTCTCCGGCGCGCGCGCCGCCCGCGAGCAACACGAGGGTTGCCGCCCCGAAGACGACAGCGAGGTTGCGCCGCAGGACGCCTGCCCGTTCCATCCCCCCACCCGTTTTGTTTCGCACCGCCCCTTTCGGGCCACCATGGGGCGGATGATGGACCTATCCTGCCCCGGATCGGGGCGCCGTGCATAGGCCTCGCCGCGCCCGCCTATAGGCACAGCGCCGCGCATGGGCCAAGATGGGCGCCGAAGACAATAAGGAGGGGGAGAGAGAGAGGACGTTGCGCTGGGTCAATGCCGCTCGCGGCGCCGGCGTCTATCGAGGAAAGGAAACCGGAGGCGCGCGTGGACGCGAAACCCATCTACAGGATCGAGGCCGTCACCAAGGTCTATCGGGGCGACGTCGAGGTCCATGCGCTGCGCGGCGTCGATCTCGAGATCGAGGCCGGCGAGTTCCTCGTCCTGCTCGGCCCCTCGGGCAGCGGCAAGTCCACGCTGGTCAACATCCTCGGCGGGCTGGACACGGCGAGCGGCGGCCACGTCTTCTTCCGCGACGACGACATCACCTTCTATGGCGAGCGCGAGCTGACCCGCTACCGCCGCGAGCATGTCGGCTTCGTGTTCCAGTTCTACAATCTGGTGCCGAGCCTGACGGCGCTGGAGAACGTCGCCCTCGTCACCGAGATCGCCCGCGACCCGATGGAGCCTGCCGCTGCGCTGGAGCTGGCCGGTCTGGCGGCCGAGCGCCACGACCATTTCCCGGCCCAGCTTTCCGGCGGCGAGCAGCAGCGCGTGGCCATCGCCCGCGCCATCGCCAAGAAGCCGGAGGTGCTTTTGTGCGACGAGCCGACCGGCGCGCTCGATTCCAAGACCGGCATCCGCGTGCTCGAGGCGCTGGAGGCCATCAACCGCGAGTTCGGCACCACGGTACTGGTCATCACCCACAACATCGCCGTCGGCGGCATGGCCGACCGGGTGATCCATTTCGCCGACGGGCGCGTCGCCCGCATCGAGACGAACGAAACCCGCGAGGCCCCGGCCTCGATAGCGTGGTAAGCCCATGAGGATGAGCGCGCTCGACGCCAAGCTGCTGCGCGACCTTGCCCGGCTGTGGGCGCAGGTGGGCGCGATCGCGCTCGTCATGGCGGCGGGCGTGATGACGCTGGTGCTGACGGTCGGCGCGCAACGCTCGCTGTTCGAGACGCGCGCCGCCTATTACGAGCGCAACGCCTTCGCCGACATCTTCGCCGAGGCCACGCGCGCGCCGCAGGGCCTCCAGGAGCGCATCGCCGCGCTTCCCGGCGTCGCCGCGGCCGAGACGCGCATCCGCGAGAACGCCGTGCTCGACATCGAGGGCATGGTCGAGCCGGCGGCCGGGATGCTGGTCTCCGTGCCCGACGACGGCGTCGAGATCATGAACCGGCTGCACATCCGTTCCGGCAGGCTGCCCTCGCCCGGCCACCCGGACGAGGTGGTGGTCAACGAACCCTTCGCCGCCGCGCACGGCTTCGCGCCGGGCG
>DAOMOI010000026.1:0-12966 GCA_035444225.1 Aquamicrobium sp.
TGAAGATGATGCGCTCCTTGAGGAGCCGCGAGAAGATGTCGTAGGCGCGCTCGCCCCGGTTGGTCTGCTCGACCACCATCGGAACGAGGTTCATGTAGGTTTCGATGGGATCTTTCATCACAGGTCCTCTCGGGATCGCGGGGCGCGGGCATGCGCCGGGAATCGCGGGCTCTTCGTCTCGCGTTAGATAGGATGCCGGCTTTGCCTTGCGCAAGCCTCGCCGGAAAGGAGGGTAAATGCCGCCTCCGCCGTCAGCCCGGCACGCGGACCACGTAGTGCTTGCGCGTGGTCTCGATCACTTCCCACGTCCCCCTGAAGCCCGGCCGGATGACGAAGCTGTCGCCCGCTTTCAACGTGCGGGCCTCGCCGCCGTCCTCGGTCAGGATCGAGACGCCGGACAGGATGTGGCAGAATTCCCACTCGTCATACTCGACGCGCCATTTGCCGGGCGTCGATTCCCAGATGCCGGCATGGAGGCCGCCCTCGGCCTCCTCGACGTTCCATGTGCTGAAGGCCGGCGCGCCCGAAACCAGCCGCTCCGGCACCGGGCCGCCGGCTTCCGGCTCGACGCCGACGGTGGAGATGTGAAGAAAGCGCGTCACATACATCGTCTTTCCCCGCGGTTTGATTCCTCACGCCTTTTCCAGCGCCTGCTCCAGATCGGCGATGATGTCGGCGACATCCTCGATGCCGATGGAAAGGCGCACCACGTCCGGCCCGGCTCCGGCGGCGACCTTCTGCTCGTCCGACAGCTGCCGGTGCGTGGTCGAGGCCGGATGGATGATGAGCGACTTGGTGTCGCCGATATTGGCGACATGCGAGAATATCTCCACGCCGTCCACCACCTTGACCCCCGCGTCGAACCCACCCTTCAACCCGAAAGTGAACACCGCGCCCGCGCCCTTGGGCGAATATTTCCGCTGGAGCGCGTGGTTGGGGTCGTCCGCCAGGCCCGGATAGGAAACCCACGCGACCTTCGGATGGTTCCGCAGCCATTCGGCCACTTTCAGCGCGTTGTCGCAATGGCGCTGCATCCTGAGCGGCAGCGTCTCCAGCCCGGTGGCGATCAGGAAGGCGTTGAAGGGCGAGAGCGACGGGCCGAAATCGCGCAGGCCCAGCACCCGGCAGGCTATGGCGAAGGCAAAATTGCCGAAGGTCTCGTGCAGCACCATGCCGCCATATTCGGGCCGCGGCGCCGACAGCATCGGGTAGTTGCCCGATTTCGACCAGTCGAAGGTGCCGCCGTCGATGATGATGCCGCCCATGGAATTGCCGTGGCCGGCGACGAACTTGGTCAGCGAATGGACGACGATGTCGGCCCCGTGCTCGAAGGGGCGCATCAGATAGGGGCTGGCCATGGTGTTGTCGACGATCAGCGGCAGGCCGTGGCGCCGCGCGATGTCCGCGATCGCCTCTATGTCGACGAAGGTGCCGCCGGGATTGGCCAGGCTCTCGACGAAGATCGCCCGCGTCCGGCCGTCGATGGCCGCCTCGAACTCGCCCGGCGTCGCCGGATCGGCCCAGCGCACCTCCCAGCCGAAACTCTGGAAGGCGTGGCCGAACTGGTTGATCGAGCCACCATAGAGCCTGCGCGCGGCGACGAAATTGTCGCCGGAGGTCATCAGCGTGTGGAAGACGATCAGCTGCGCGGCATGGCCGGACGCGGTAGCCACCGCCGCCGTGCCGCCTTCGAGCGCAGCCATGCGCTCCTCCAGCACCGCCGTGGTCGGGTTCATGATGCGGGTGTAGATGTTGCCGAACGCCTTCAGCCCGAACAGCGAGGCGGCGTGGTCGGCATCGTCGAACACATAGGCCGTGGTCTGGTAGATCGGCGTCGCCCGCGCGCCGGTGGCGGGGTCCGGCTGGGCGCCGGCATGGACGGCGAGCGTGTCGAAACCGGGCGCGCGCTGTGACATTTCATTTCCTCCTGATCACATGGTTCCGCCTGCGCGGAAAGCCTATTTCCGCCGGATGCCGAAGCTCTGGAAGCCGGCCCGCATCACCGGCTTGCGCGACGAGATCACCCGGCTGTTGACGCCGTTCCAGCCGATCTCGCGGGCCAGCCGCGCATACTCGATCTTGGGACAGCGGTTCATGACGACCTTGATTCCGGCGGCTTCCGCCCTGGCCGCCGCCTCGTCGTGGCGCACGGTCAGCTGCATCCACACCGCCTTGGGCAGCGGGTCGAGCGCCAGCACCTCGTCGACGATAGCCGGCACGGCGTCCGAAGCGCGAAAAATGTCGACCATGTCGATCGGCACCGGCACGTCGGCCAGCCGGGCATAGGCGGTGCGGCCGAGGATCTCCTTGCCGGCATGGCCGGGATTGATCGGAAAGACCGTGTAGCCCTTGTCGATCAGGTATTTCGTCACGAAGAAGGACGGCCGCACCTCGTTGGCCGAGGCGCCGACGATGGCGACGGTCTTCACCTCGTCGAGGATAGCGGAAATATAGGCGTCGTCGTAAGCGTCGTGGTTCATGCCGGCAGCGAGATACGCCCTTCCGCGTCGATAGGGAAGTCGGGATTGTGCGCGACTTCCCAGAGATTGCCTTCGCTGTCCTCGAAATAGCCCTGCATGCCGCCCCAGGCGGCGCGCGCGGCCGGTTTCAGGACCCGTCCGCCGGCGGCCTCCGCCATGGCCAGCACTTGCGCCACCTCGCCCTCGGAGCGGGTGTTGTGGGCGAGCGCGACGCCGCAGAAGCCGGGCCGGGCATTGTCCATGCCGGCGTCGCGCGCCAGTTCCTCGCGCGGCCACAGCGCGAGGATCAGCCCGCCCATCTGGAAGAAGGCGACGCCGTCGGCAAGCCGCTCGTTCCGCTTGAGCCCCATCGCCTCGTAGAAGGCGACGGCGCGGGCGAGATCGCCTACCCCGAGCGTGACGAGGGAGATGCGCGGCTCCATGCCTTTCCGGCCTATTCCCCGGACCATTGCGGCTTGCGCTTGCCGATGAAGGCGTCGATGCCTTCCACGGCGTCGCGCGCCAGCATGTTCTCGACCATCACGCCGGCGGCGTAGTCGTAGGCATCGGCCAGCCCCATCTCGGCCTGCCGATAGAAGGCTTCCTTGCCCATGCGCACCGCCGTCGGCGACTTGGCGGCGATGGTGTCGGCATATTTGCCGACGATCTGGCCGAGATATTCCGGCGGCACGACGCGGTTGACGAGGCCGAACTCGCGCGCCGTCGCCGCGTCGATCATCTCGCCGGTCAAGAGCATCTCCATCGCGTGCTTCGGCTTGACCTTGCGCGACAGCGCCACGGCCGGCGTGGTGCAGAACAGGCCGACGTCGATGCCGTTGACGCCGAAGCGCGAGCGGTCCGTCGCGATGGCGAGATCGCAGCTGGCGACGATCTGGCAGCCGGCGGCGGTGGCGATGCCGTCCACGGCCGCGATCACCGGCTGCGGCAGCGACACGATCGACTGCATCAGCCGCGCGCATTCCCGCATCGTTCGGTCGAAGAAGGCCCGGCCGCCATCGGCGTCGGCCCGGTGCCCGTTCATCTCCTTGAGGTCGTGGCCGGCGCAGAACACCTTGCCCGGCCCCGCCGCCAGCACCACGACGCGCACGCCGCGGTCGGCGGCGCAGGCGTCGAACGCCTCCTGAAGGGCGGCCAGCATGTCGATCGACAGCGCGTTGGCAGGCGGATTGTTGAGCACGAGGCGCATGATGCCGCCGTCGCGCTCGGCCTTGACCAGCGCGTCCTCGTCCAGCTCGCTGCGAATTGCCACGATCTCGGCCATGCTTTCCTCCCTGCTCTTCCATTGCCGGCGACGCCGGCCGATCCATTGCCGGCAGGCCGGCTGTAATCGCCGGCTTGCCGCGTCCGCCGGCCCGCGCGAAAATCCGCGCGCCGGCTGCACCACAGGAAAACTACCACTTGCCGGGTTGAAGGAAACCCCGGAAATGGCCAAACTTGCTTTGACGTTTACGAAAACGGAAGCCTAAGGATCGACAGACGATGAGCGCGCTTGCCCCGAAGATGACCGCCGAGGAAGTCAACGACTTCATCAATCGGGTGTTTCCGCAGCTCAACGACGACGTTTCCGACTTTTTCGCCACCGAGGTCTTTCCCGGCGGCTGCACGGTCAGGCTCATCGCCGGCGAGCGCCACCTGCGGCCGGGCAATACCGTCTCCGGCCCGGCGCTGTTCACGCTGGCCGACATCGGCGGCTATGTCTGCGTGCTTTCCCATGCCGGGCCGGACGCGCTGTCCGTCACCACCAACCTCAGCATCAACTTCCTGCGCAAGGCCGAGGCCGGCCCCATCGACGGCCATTGCCGCATATTGAAGCTCGGCAAGAGCCTGATGGTGTTCGACGTGACCATCACCGCCGGCGCCGACAATCACGTCGTCGCCCACGCCAGCGGCACCTATTCGATCCCGCCGAAGCGGAATGTATGAGGTATTTAAATACCTCTTTTGCAAGCCGTTGATTTTGTTTCGGTATTAATCGCAATCCCGGCATTGCGCTGATTGACGCGGCGCGGGATGCGCCTTATAAGCCGCCCTGAACATGAGCGGTCCCTTCCGGGCCGCCGTTTTCATGTTGGCGGGCGGCCCGGCCGGCGCCAACGCAAGCAACAAGAAACGCCCTTTTCCCCTCGCGGGGCGCGCAAGGGTCACGACAGAAAGCAGAATGACCATGACAACCTTTTCGCAGAAGCCTGCGGATGTGGTGAAGAAGTGGGTGCTGATCGACGCCGAGGGTCTCGTCGTCGGTCGTCTCGCCACGCTCGTCGCCAACCGCCTGCGCGGCAAGCACAAGCCGACCTTCACCCCCCATGTCGACGATGGCGACAACGTCATCATCATCAATGCCGACAAGGTGGTGTTCACCGGCCGCAAATACACCGACAAGAAGTATTACTGGCACACCGGCCATCCCGGCGGCATCAAGGAGCGCACCGCGCGCCAGCTGCTCGAGGGCCGCTTCCCCGAGCGCGTGCTGGAGAAGGCCGTCGAGCGCATGATCCCGCGCGGGCCTCTCGGCCGCCGGCAGATGAAGAACCTGCGCGTCTATGCCGGGTCCGAGCATCCGCACGAAGCCCAGCAGCCGGAGACGCTCGACGTCGGCTCGCTCAACGCCAAGAACAAGAGGGCCGCATAATGGCTGATCTCTCCTCCCTCGCCGAACTGGGCCAGGCGACCGCCGCCGAGCAGCCGGCCGCGCCCGTCCACGTGCAGAAGCTCGACAAGCACGGCCGCGCCTATGCCACCGGCAAGCGCAAGGACGCGGTCGCCCGCGTCTGGGTCAAGCCCGGCACCGGCAAGATCGTCGTCAACGACAAGGAGTACGACAAGTACTTCGCGCGCCCCGTGCTGCAGATGATCCTCCAGCAGCCGATCGTCGCCACCAACCGCAACGGCCAGTACGACATCATCGCCACCGTCGCCGGCGGCGGCCTGTCCGGCCAGGCCGGCGCTGTGCGCCACGGCATCTCCAAGGCGCTGACCTATTACGAGCCGTCCCTGCGCGCCGTGCTCAAGAAGGGCGGCTACCTCACCCGCGACAGCCGCACGGTCGAGCGAAAGAAGTACGGCAAGGCCAAGGCCCGCCGCTCGTTCCAGTTCTCCAAGCGCTAAACGCGCTCGGAAGCCAACGACGGAAAAAGCGGGCCTTCTCGGCCCGCTTTTTTGTTGCGCCCTCGCCATATCCGGCCAATAGGCTGGCCGGGAGCGCAACCACTCGAACCCGTAAGGGTCCGCAAGCCCGACCGGGCGTCGCGCGGTCAGCGCGCCCCGCGGAGCCGGCGAGCGAAGCGAGTTCGGCGTGAGCGAAAAGGAAGACAACAACATGCCATCGAACGCCATCGACCGCGCCTTCACCGCCCGCAGGCCCACGGGCAGCGAGCCGGAGCCGACCTATGCCGGCGCGCTCTCCTTCATGCGCCGCAGGTTCACCAAGGACGTGAAGGGCGCGGATGCGGTGGTGTGGGGCATCCCCTTCGACGCGGCCGTCTCCAACCGGCCGGGCGCGCGCTTCGGCCCGCAGGCGATCCGCCGCGCCTCGGCGATCTTCGACGTCGATCCGCAATATCCGTTCGGCCTCGACCTGTTCGAGAATCTCGCGGTCGTCGACTACGGCGACTGCCTGCTCGACTACGGCAATCACCAGAAAACGCCGGCGGCGATCGAGAGGCAGGCGGCGAAAATACTGAAGGACGCCGGCTTCCTGCTGTCGCTCGGCGGCGACCATTTCGTCACCTGGCCGTTGCTGAAGGCGCATGCCGCCATCCACGGCCCGCTGGCGCTGGTGCAGTTCGACGCGCATCAGGACACCTGGTTCGACGACGACAGGCGCATCGACCACGGCTCCTTCGTCGGCCGCGCCGCGCGCGCCGGCGTGATCGACCCCGGCCGCTCGATCCAGGTCGGCATCCGCACCCATGCGCCGGAGGATTGCGGCATAAGGATCCTTTACGGCCACGAGATCGAGGAGATGCGCAGCGCCGACATCGCCGCCGCGATCCTCGACCGCACCGCCGGCGCAAAGGCCTACGTGACCTTCGACATCGACTGCCTCGACCCCGCCTTCGCGCCGGGTACGGGCACGCCGGTGGCAGGCGGCCCGTCCTCGGCGAAGATATTGTCGGTGCTGCGCCTCTTGGGCGACCTCGACATCGTCGGCGCAGACGTGGTCGAGGTCGCGCCCGCTTACGACCATGCCGACATCACCGCCATTGCCGGCGCGACCGTCGCGATGCACTATCTGGGCCTGCTGGCGCAAAAGCGCGCGCGCCACACCATTGCGGGAACACGAGCATGAAACCGAAAATCTTCATCGACGGCGAGCACGGCACCACCGGCCTCCAGATCAGGCAGCGGCTGGCTAGCCGCGACGACCTCGACATGCTGTCCATCCCCGAGAGCGAGCGCCGCAACCCGACGCTGCGCGAGGAGATGCTCAACGCCGCCGACATCGCCATATTGTGCCTGCCGGACGACGCGGCGAAGGAATCGGTGGCCATGGTCGGCGGGGGCAATTCCACCCGCATCATCGACACCTCGACCGCCCATCGCACCGCGCCCGGCTGGGCCTACGGCTTCGCCGAGATGGACGAGGGCCAGGCCGCCCATATCGCCGGCGCGCGCCTCGTCGCCAATCCGGGCTGCTACCCGACCGGCGCAATCGGCCTGATCCGGCCCCTGGTCAAGGCCGGCCTGCTGCCGGCGGACTATCCCGTCACCATCAACGCCGTGTCGGGCTATACCGGCGGCGGCAAGCAGCTGATCGCCCAGATGGAGGACGAGGAGAACCCCGGCTACATCGCCTCGCCCTATTTCCTCTACGGGCTGACGCTGGCTCACAAGCACGTGCCGGAAATGCAGCTTCACGGCGGGCTTTCCCGCACGCCGCTGTTCTCGCCCAGCGTCGGCCGCTTCGCGCAGGGCATGATCGTGCAGGTGCCGCTGCACCTGTCGGGGCTCAACGGCGCACCGCGTCCGGCCGATCTCCATGCCGCGCTCGACAGCCACTATGCCGGGCAGAATGTGGTCGAGGTGGTGCCGCTGGCCGAATCCGCCCAGCTCGCCCGCATCGACCCGACGGAGCTCAACGACACCGACCGCATGAAGCTCTTCGTCTTCGGCACCGAGGGCAAGGGCGTGGTCAACCTCGTCGCCGTGCTCGACAATCTCGGCAAGGGCGCGTCGGGCGCCGCCGTGCAGAACATGGACCTGATGCTGGGCAAGACGGCATAGGCCGGGTGGCGCCGCCGCCCTGCCCCGCGCATTGGCGCATCGTCGCCGCCACGCTCGTCAGCGACGGCATCGGCGGCAAGGTCTGGCGCGCCGAACGCGCGGACGGCAGCGCGGCAGCGCTCAAGCAGGCAAGCCCGGCGGCGCTGCGTGAGCTCGATGCTGCTACCGGCTTCCTGCGCTGGACGGATGGCGATGGCGCCGTGCGTCTGCTCGGGCGAGCCGGCGATCTTCTGCTGCTCGAATGGGCGGGAGAGGATACCCTCGCCGATCATCTCGAACGCCACGGCGACGACCGCGCCACCGAGGTCGCTGCCGCGGTGCTGCAACGGCTGCACGCCGCGCGCGACGCGCCGCCGCCCTCGGCGCTGACGACGCTTCACGACCATTTCGCCGGCCTTTTCCGCAAGGCGGAAGCCGACAGGCGCGCCGGGCGGCGCACGCAATTCATCGAGGCCGCGGAATGCGCGCAGGCGCTGCTGTCGAGCCAGCGCGGCATCCGTCCCCTCCATGGCGACGTCCATCACGCGAACATCCTGTCCTCGCCGCGCGGCTGGCTGGCGATCGACCCGAAGGGGCTGGTCGGCGAGCCGGCCTTCGACGCCGCCAACCTGTTCTGCAATCCTCTGGAGGGGGATTTGCGGTTCCGCGAGGACCGCGCGCTCTCCATGGCCGCGATCCTGTCGCGCGCCATCGGCGTCGCGGCCGAGCGTCTCCTCGACCACGCCTTCGCCTACTCCGCGCTTTCGGCCGCATGGCATGTCGAAGACGGAAATGCCGACGAAGCCGGGCGCAGCCTTGCCGTCGGCCGCGCGGCAAGGGCCGCGCGCGCCCGGCTCACGTCCTGACGACGATCCGCGTCTCCGTCGGATAGCTGCCGCGCGTCGCCCGCCAGTGGGCGGCGGCGAAGCCGAGCACGACGATGGCGAGCGCATGGTGCGTCAGCGCCACATGCAGGTGCACGAAGGTGAGCAACGCGAGGATGCCCATCGTCACCTGCGCCAGCATCAGCAGGAACAGCAGCACGGCGCGCCGCGCATGGGTCGAGCCGGGCTCGGCCCGCCACGTCGCGACGGCGTGCCAGAGCGACACGACGAACAGCAGATAGGCGCCCATGCGGTGGACGAACTGCACCGTCAGCGGGTTCTCGAAGAAGTTGGTCCATGCCGGCGCCATGGCGAGCAGCCCCTCCGGCCACAGCCGCCCGTCCATCAGCGGCCAGGTGTTGTAGGTCAGCCCCGCGTGAAGGCCGGCGACCAGCGCCCCGAGCCAGATCTGGAACAGCACCAGAAGCACGATCCAGCCGGCCCATCTTTGCGTCTCCCGCCGCGCCGGCCCGGCCGAATGCGGCGCGAGCCCCCGCGCCACCAGCACCGTGGCCGTGAAGATGATGCACGCGAGCAGAAGATGGATCGCGAGCCGGTACTGGCTGACGAACAGCCGCTCCGTTAGCCCCGAGGAGACCATCCACCAGCCGATGAAGCCCTGGAAGCCGCCGAGCAGCAGCAACCCGGCGAGCCTGGGCTTCAGCTGCCGTTCCAGCCGCCCGGTCAGCCAGAAGAAGGCGAGCGGCACGGCGACGAGCAGCCCGACGCCCCGCGCGAGGATGCGGTGCGCCCATTCCCACCAGAAGATGGTCTTGAACGCATCGAGGCTCATGCCCCTGTTGAGTTCCTGATATTGCGGGATCTGCCGGTACTTGGCCAGTTCCTCCTGCCATTCGGCCTCGTTCATCGGCGGAATGACGCCGTGGATCGGCTTCCATTCGGTGATGGAAAGGCCCGAGCCGGTCAGCCGCGTGGCGCCGCCGACGACGAACAGCGCGAACAGGACGAGGATCACCGCATAGAGCCACCAGCGCACCATGGCGCGGTTGCGCGTCTCGCGGTCGCGGGCGGAAACGGGCTCGAGCGCCGGCAATACGTGATCGGTCATCGTGTCCTCGCTGGGGCCTTTCTGCCCGGGCTGTCGGCGGCTTCGTCGCCCATCGCCGCCTCTAGCACAAGATCGCCGCGCGCGACACGCCGTCGCGGCGCGTCCGGCCCTCTGCGACGGAGGTTTGCATGATCGGCCCGATGCGACTATGTCGTGGCGCAAAGGGAAACGAAGACATGCCCGTGCGCGTGAAGAAACTGATCGGCACCGTCGTGCTGGTGCTGCTGGTCGCCGTCTATGCGCTGGTCGCCACCACGGTCGCGGTCGCCCGGCTCGGCGAATCCGGCCCGCTGGTGCATCTGGCCTATTTCTTCTTCACCGGCTTCCTGTGGGTGCTGCCGGCCATGCTCGTCATCCGCTGGATGGTCCGGCCACCGCGTGGCAAGGCCGGCTGAACGGAACCCGCCCGCGCCCCGCGCCGTTATCTCCTGCGACAAGACAGGAGACCTAAAGCCATGAAAACAAGGCTCTGGATTGCCGGGATGGTCTATCCCATGGTCAACGCCATCCTGTTCGGCGCCGCCGTCATCGCCATGCTGTCGATACCGGCCCTCGACGCCATAGCCTCGACGCTGTTTCCCTATGTCGTGGCGGCGAGTTTCGTGCTGGCCGCGCCGATCGCCTGGGTGATCGCGCCGCGCCTGCGCGCCCGTTACTGGCGCAAGGAGCGCATCGCGCACGCGGCCAGATAACGACGCCCTTATGCGGTGACGAGCCGCCGGCCGCGATTGGCGATCAGCGCCGTCAGCCCCGACATCATCGTGCGCACGTCGCCAACGCTCTGGAAATTGCCGTTGATGGAGACGCGCGGCAGCGCATGGAGGTGGGCGCTGTGGCCGGGCACGAGCACGCCGTGGCGCGTGGTGACCGCGGTGGCGAAGCCGGCGCGGCGCGCCAGTTCGAAGTCGCGCTCGCCCGCTGCCGCCCGATGGCCATAGGGAAACGCGAAGTGACGCGGCTCAAGACCGATCTCGCGCGCGAGGATGGCGGCCGATTCCTCCATCTCCCATAGCGCGCGCTCGGCATCCAGCCGCTTGACCGCGGCATGATGGACCGTGTGCGCGCCGAGCGTGACCAGCGGATGCGCGGCGATCCCGCGCAATTCGTCCCAGTTCATGAAGCTGCGCACCGGCGACGCCATCTCGCCGCCCAGCGTCGCCAGGAATGCCTGCTGCTCCTCTTCCGGCACCCGCGTCGTCAGGTGCGCCATCAGCCGCGCGGCGGCGGCGCGCTTTTCGGCCATGGTGCGGCAGGGCAGCACCGTCTCCTCGCCGTCGAGCACGACGCGCAGTTCCTCGCGGTCGAGCGGCAGTTTCTCGATCACCTCCCACCACGCCACGGTCTCGCCGGAGATCAGGCCGGGGGCGACATAGATGGTGAAGGGCGCGTCATGCGCCTCGAACACCGGCAGCGCCTCGGTGAGATTGTCGAGATAGGCGTCGTCGGCGGTGATCGCGACCACCTGACGGGCGCGGCCGGCGCGCAGGATTTCCGGTATCTCGTCCATCGGCACGATCGCCAGCCCGCGCCGGCGGATGTCGGCGAGCAGCCGGTCGAGGAATTCGGGCGTGATCGTCAGCCCGCTGTGCAGGCCGAGCGGCGACCAGTTCGCGTTCGACACGTGATGCAGCATCAGGATCGAGCCGCACCCGCCCAGGAACGGCTGCGCCATCGCCGCCGCGCCCGACCAGCGCAATGCGCCGAATATCGTCCTGATGATCGTTCTCTTCACATCGACCATTGATTCACTTTTTTCCCCTAGCCTTCCCCGACGATGAGGCGGTGCGGCAGCGACACCGCGCGCCCGCGCTTCGCGAACCCTAGACGGGAAGGATTGCATTATGGTTGACGCCGGCACCGTCACCCCGCCCCGCCTGCGGACCCGCCCGGACGCGGCCGCGATGCCCGCCCGCGACACCGCCAACGGCGTCGAGGTCGAGGCGGCCGATGCGGCCGCGCTTGCCGGCTACGACGCATTCTGCCGGGAGGGCGTTCACGGCCCGGCGCAGCATCCGCTGTGGGTCCGCGCCTGGAACGCGGCGCACGGCGCCGACGCGCTCATCGTCACGGCGCGGCGCGACGGCAAGGCGCTGCTCAAGCTGGCGCTCGAAGTGGTCGCGCGCGGGCCGTTCCGCGTCGCCCGCTTCGTCGGCGGCAGCCACGCCAACGGCAATTTCGCCGCCTTCGCGCCCGACATGGCCCCGGCCTCGCCGGCGGATGGCGCGGCCATCGCCGCCGCGCTGCGCAAGGCGCGGCCCGACATCGACCTCGTGTCGCTGTCGCGCCAGGCGCCGCATTTCGAGGGCCGCGACAACCCGCTGGCCGCCCTCGCGACGCGGCAAAGCCCCAACCTCTCGCTCGCGGTCGATCTCGACGGCGGCTTTGAGGCGGTGCTTTCCCGCCATGGCGGCAGCCGCAAGCGGCAGAAATTCAACTATCAGCGCAACCGCTTCAACCGCGCCGGCGGATACCGCCTGATCGAGGCGACGACCCCACAGGAGGTCGAGCGGCTGATCGAGACGTTCTTCGTGCTCAAGGGCGCCAGCCTGCGCGCGAAGGGCATCCCCGACGCCTTTGCCGACGAGAAGGTGCGCGACTTCTTCCGCACGCTCGCCCGCGAGGCGCTGGCCGAGGACGACCCGCCCTTCCTGCTCCACGGCGTGGAGGTCGCCGGCGAGATCGTCGCCATCAACGGGCTGAGCGTGACGCGCGAGACCGTGGTGTGCAATTTCGGCACCTACAGCGACGCCGATCCCAGGAGCAGCCCCGGCTATTTCATCGACTACACCAATATCGAGCAGGCATGCGGACAGGGCCGGAAGGTCTACGATTTCAGCGTCGGCGACGAGCCCTACAAACGCTCGTGGTGCGACATCGAGACCCGGCATTTCGAGACGCTGCTGCCGCTGAGCGTGAAGGGGCATCTGCTGGCGCTGCACGAGCGCGGCAGCGCCGCCGCCATCCAGGCGCTGAAGTCGAACCCGACGGCATGGGATTTCGTCAAGCGCATGCGCGCCCGCCTCGGCGGCGAGAGACCCGCCGCCGGATGACCCATCAGGCAGCGAGGCTTCCGCGCCGCCGCAGCCGCGTCGGCCGCGCGCCCGGCGTCACCGTCAGCACCGCGCCGTAGCCCAGCGTCGCCAGGTCGGCCGCAACCCCGGCGACGGTGCGGTTGCGCGGGTCGAGCGCGCCGATCAGCACTTCCGAATCCGCGGCGGTCACGTCGGCGATGGTCTGGGCGTCGGCGGCCCCGCATTCGATGACGACGACGTCATAGGCATCGTCCAGCGCCTCGAGGATCGCCGGCAGCCGGTCGGCGGCGCGCATCGCC
>DAOMOI010000027.1:0-1791 GCA_035444225.1 Aquamicrobium sp.
CGCCTTGGTCGGCAACTCGCCATAAAGCAGCAGGTAGCAGGTCTCGAGGAAGTCGCCGTGCTCGGCGAGCTGCTCGATGGGATAGCCGCGATGCAGCAGCACGCCCTCGTCGCCGTCGATATAGGTGATCTTCGATTCGCAGCTCGCGGTCGAGGTAAAGCCCGGGTCGTAGGTGAAGGCGCCCGTGGTGGCGTAGAGCGCGCTGATGTCGATGACGTCGGGTCCGACCGAGCCTTTTCGAACCTTGAATTCGTGGGTTTCGCCATCGAAATCAAGCTTTGCGGTCGAACTGCTCATCACTCTCACCTCTCAATTCAGGCGCCCCGCCTCGATTGCCGATCGCTTGTATTGGATGGCAACCATCTCCCGATTGCGCGCTCTTGCTATCCGATTTGCGAAAGCCTGCCAAGAGATTCCGCGCTTGCGCTTCTGCGCTGCACCATGGCTCGCAAACCGCTCACCCTCACGCGCCTTGGTCGCGCAGCCGGGCGAGGCTCTCCTCGCGCCCGAGCACGGCGAAGACGTCGAAGACGCCGGGCGAGGTCGAGCGGCCGGTAAGCGCGGCGCGCAGCGGCTGCGCCACCTTGCCGAGCTTCAGGCCCGCCTGCTCGGCATGGGCGCGCACCGCGCCTTCCGTCGATGCAGCGCTCCATTCGCCGAGCCCATCGAGCGCGGGCAGGAGCGCGGAAATCGTCGCGCGCGCGTCCGCGTCGAGGATCTGCGCCGCCTTCTCGTCTAGGGAAAGCGGTCGCGTCGCGAATAGATATTGCGCGCTGTCGGCCAGCTCGACCAGCGTCTTGGCGCGCTCCTTCAGGCCGGGGAGCGCAGCGAGCAGCATCGCCCTCTGCTGCCCTGTCGGCTCGACCGGGATCGCTCCGCGCTCCTCGATGAAGGGCAGGGTGGCGAGGAACTGGTCGAGCAGCGCCTGGTCGTCCATCCTGCGCATGTGGACGCCGTTCAGCGCCTCGAGCTTGGCGTAGTCGAAGCGCGCCGCGCCCTTGTTGACGTCCTCGATCTCGAACCAGCCGACCATGTCGGCGGTCGACATCACCTCGTCGTCGCCATGGCTCCAGCCGAGACGGGCGAGATAGTTGCGCAGCGCCTCGGGCAGGTAGCCCATGGCGCGGTAGGCCTCGACGCCGAGCGCGCCGTGGCGCTTGGAGAGCTTCGCCCCGTCCGGCCCGTGGATCAGCGGGATGTGCGCCATCACCGGCACGTCCCAGCCCATCGCCTCGTAGATGACGGTCTGGCGCGCGGCATTGGTCAGGTGGTCGTCGCCGCGGATGATGTGGGTGACTTCCATGTCGTGGTCGTCCACCACCACCGCGTGCATGTATGTCGGATTGCCGTCCGAGCGCAGGATGATGAAATCGTCGAGGTCCTTGTTGGGAAAGCGCACGTCGCCCTGCACGCGGTCGCGCACCAGCGTCTCGCCCTCCTGCGGCGCCTTGATGCGGATCGCGGGCTTGACGCCGGCAGGCGCTTCCGAAGGGTCGCGTTCGCGCCAGCGCCCGTCATAGCGCGGCGGCCTGCCTTCGGCGCGCGCGGTCTCGCGCATCTCCTCCAGCTCGGCCGGTGTGGCGTAGCAGTAATAGGCCTTGCCTGCGCGCACCAGTTCCTCGGCCACCTCGCGGTGGCGCGCCGCGCGCGCGAACTGCGACACCGGCTCGCCGTCCCAGTCGAGGCCGAGCCATTTCAGCCCGTCGAGGATGGCGGCGGTGGCCGCGTCGGTCGAGCGTTCGCGGTCCGTGTCTTCGATGCGCAGAAGCATGACGCCGCCGGTGTGGCGGG
>DAOMOI010000027.1:1801-7904 GCA_035444225.1 Aquamicrobium sp.
TAGAGCCAGTTGAACAGCGCCGTGCGCGCGCCGCCGATGTGGAGATAGCCCGTGGGCGAGGGGGCGAAACGGGTGACGACCTTGTCGGACATGACTTCCTGCCTGCCTGATTTTGGGGGCCAGATGGGAAATGCGGACGGCGGCGCGCCCGGTGGCCTTTTGCTGGCGCTCATGTAGCATAGGCGTCTCGACGTGCAAGCGATTACCGGACAAGCAATTACCGGGCGGGGAGCGGGCATGGAGGCAGGCGAGACCACGCGCGTGGACGAGCGCCGGCAATTCGCCGCGCTGCCCATGCCGGACGGCCTGCCGGTCCCTGTTCCGGCGACGCCGGGCCTTGTTTCCGCGCCGCGCCCGCAAGCGCCCCGGCGCGCCGCGCTTCGCCGGCTGCCCGTGGCGCTGCGCCGCGCATTCGAGGCCGAGATCGAGCGCGGCAACGCCTTCCTGTTCGCGCCGGTGTTCATGGCCGCCGGCGCGCTCGCCTATTTCACGCTGCCGGCCGAACCGTCCCTTGTCCCGCTCCTTCTCTCGTTCGCCATGGCGTCGGGGCTGGCGTTCGCGCTTCCTTCACGACCCGCCCTCAACGCGGCGCTGATGGCGGTTGCGATGGTCTGCGCCGGCATGGCCGCCGGCAAGGTCGAGACATGGCGCGCCGCCACCCCGATGCTGGGCGCCGAGATCACGACGCGGCTGACCGGCCGCGTCGTGCGCGTCGAGCACCAGGCGACGGGCCGCACGCGGCTGACGCTCGATGTCGTGGCGACCGAACGGCCGCACCTGCGCTACGCCCCGCGACGCGTGCGCGCCACCGCCCGCGCCGCGCCGGCGGCGCTGGCGCCGGGCGATGCGGTCGCCGGCGTCGTGCGGCTCTTGCCGCCCTCCGGGCCGGTGCGCCCTGGCAGCTACGATTTCGCCTTCGAAAGCTATTTTTCCGGCATCGGCGCGGTCGGCTTCTTCCTGACCGCGCCTGAAAAGGTCGAAAGCACCGGCCCGCCCACATTCGCCGAGCGGGCGGCGGCGTGGGTGGAGGGCTGGCGCGGCCGCATGGCCGGCCATATCGAGGTTCGAATAGGCGGGCCGGAGAGCGCGATCGCCGCCGCGCTGATCACCGGCATCCGCGCCGGCATCCCCGAGGAGATCAACGCGGCGCTGCGCGTCACCGGCCTCTACCACATCATCTCGATTTCCGGCCTGCACATGGCGCTGGTGGCCGGTACGCTGATGGTGTCCCTGCGTGCCGGCTTCGCGCTCGCCCCGTCCTTCGCCATGCGCCGCCCGGTCAAGAAATATGCCACCGCGGTGGCGCTCGCCGCCACCGCCTTCTACCTTGCCTTGTCGGGCGGCGACGTCGCCGCTCAGCGCAGCTTCATCATGCTGGCGGTGATGCTCGCCGCCGTCATCTTCGACCGCGCGGCGCTGACCATGCGCAATCTCGCCATCTCGGCGCTGATCATCCTCATCGTCGCGCCGCACGAGGTCGTCGGCCCGTCCTTCCAGATGTCGTTCGCGGCCACGGCCGCGCTCGTCGCCGCCTATGCCGCATGGCGCGATCATCGCGAGCGGCGGCCGCGGGCTTGGGCCAGGCGCGGGCTGCCCGCCGCCATGCTGCGCAGCGGTGCGGGCTATGCCGCCGGCCTGTCGATGACCTCGGTGGTGGCCGGGCTGGCGACGGCGCTGTTCACGGCCTGGCATTTCCAGCAGGTCTCGCCGCTCGGTCTCGCCGCCAACCTCGCGGTGATGCCGATCGTCTCGGTCGCAGTGATGCCGATGGCGGTGCTTGCCGCGGTGCTGATGCCGTTCGGCCTCGACGCCGCGCCGCTGTGGATCATGGGCCACGGCATCGCCGCCATGAACGCCATCGCGCTGTGGCTGGCCGAGCGGTCCGCCTTCGACGCCACCGGCGCGATCCCGCTTGCCGCCGTGCTGGTTCTGGCCGCCGCGCTCGTCGTCCTGACGATGACGGAAAGCGCGCTGCGCTGGCTGGCGCTGCCGCTGCTCGGTCTCGGCGTCGGGCTTCTGGCCACCCGCGATCTGCCCGACGCCTTCGTCTCGGAAGACGGCACACTCGTCGCGTTGCGGCTGGAAGACGGGCGCGTCGCCGTCAACCGGCCGCGTCCGCGTGGCTTCACCATGCAGAACTGGCAGCGCGCCTTTGGCGGCGGCGAGATCGTGACGCCGAAGGCGGAAGGCGGCTTTTCCTGCGATGACGGCCTGTGCCTCGCCGCGCGCGGCGACGGAGCGGTGCTGGCCCATGCCCGCGATGCGCAGGCCGCGAGCGCCGCCTGCGGCATTGCCGGCCTCGTCGTCATCGCCGATGCCACGGCGAGGAGCCCGTGCAGGGAGGGGGAAGCGGCTGTCATCACCGCGCGCGACCTTGCCCGGCGCGGCAGCGCCGAGATCCGTTTCAGTCAAGGAGCGCCGCAAGTCACGTTCGCGATAGAGGGGCCAGGCCGGCCGTGGCACGAGCATCGCCGCTTCTCGCGCGCCGCGCGCGGTCTTGCGCCGTGGCGGCCGGCTCAGTCCCGCAGCGACGACCAGACTGAATAAAGGTCGCCGTCCTCGGGCGTGGCGGCAAAGACGCCACGGGCGATGGCGCGGGCCATGGTCGCGCCGGCGGCCGCATAGAGGGCGCCGGCCTCCTCGATACCGAGCTCGACGCCGCTTTTCCCCGTCGCCAGCGCGAAGACGAGATCGCCGTCGGCCGGCGTGTGCGTCGGCCAGATCGCGCGGGCGAAGCCATCATGCGCCGACACCGCCAGCCGCTTCGCCGCCGCCTTGGACAGCTTCGCGTCGGTGGCGATGATGGCGATGGTGGTGGCGCGGCCAGGGAGCGGGCCGTCGCCGAACTTCCAGCGCAGGTCGGTCGCCTCGGCCGGCAGCGGCGCGGGCAGGCCGAGGCCGCCGAACTCGTCGCCGATCTCGAAGGGCGCGGCCCAGAAATGACGCCCGCGCCCGACCGTGACCGAGCCGACCGGGTTGGCGGCGACGAGCGCGCCTATCGTGACGCCGTTGTCGAGCCGGGTCGAGGCGGAACCGAGGCCGCCCTTCAGCCCCGCCGTCAGGGCCCCTGCGCCGGCCCCTGCGGAGCCGAGCGCGAAGTCGAGCCCGGCATTGGCGACCGCTTCATAGCCCATCTCGCGATAGGGCGGATAGCGGCCCCAGCCCTTGTCGCCGCCATTGATCAGGTCGAACAGGATCGCCGCCGGCACCACCGGCACCAGCGCCGGCCCGACCGCGAAGCCGATGCCCTTCTCGCGCAACGCCGCCTGTACGCCCGACGCCGCATCCAGCCCGAAGGCCGAGCCGCCGGAAAGGACGAAGCCGTGGAACTCGTGCAGCGTGTTGTGCGGCTCCAGCGCGTCGGTCTCGCGCGTTCCCGGCGCGCCGCCCAGCACCTGCACTGAGGCGACGCAAGGCGTGTCCGGCAGGACGACGGTGACGCCGCTTTTCAGCTTCGCATCCTCGACATTGCCGACCTTGAGGCCGCCGACATCGGTGATGAGGTTTCTCGGGCCGGGAACGAAGGGCATGGCTGTTCTTCCTATTCGACGGGCACGAAGCGCGCGCCGTCGTGGCGGTGGAGGATGAAGGCGGGCTCCGTCCGGTCGCCCTTGCCGTCGAACGAGACCGGGCCGATCGCGGTCTGGAACTGCGTCCGCGCCAGAATGTCGGCGACCGGCACCCCTTGTGCCCCGGCCTGCTCCTGCGCGGCCACCGCGACCTCGACCGCCGCATGGGCAGGCAGCACGTAGCCTTCGGGCACGATGCCAGCCTCGGCAAGACGCTCCGTCAGCGCGGGGTCGGACGCTTCCGCCCATTCGGGCGGCGCGATCATCAGCGTTCCTTGCGTGAGCGGCAGCTCGCCGGCCGCGCGCAGCGCCTCGCCGCCGGCGAAGACGAGCGCGTGGCCGCGCGCGGCGGCGTCGCGGGCCATGATCGCGATGTCGTCGCGGTCGCCGCCGACGAAGACGTGCGTAGCGCCGGCCCGCGCCAGCCGGCCGACCAGCCCGACCTGGTTTTCCATCTGCGGCCGGTAGGTGTCGACCATGACCGGGCGCAGGCCTGCCAGCTCGGCGGCGAGCCGGAGCGATTCGGCCAGTTCGCGGCCATGGATGGTGCCGTCGTCGACAATGGCGAAATGCTCCGTCCGCCACCGCCGCGTCAGGATCGCGCCGATGGCCTGCGCCTCGCCGTCGGCGCGCGGCGCCAGCCGCCACACCGGCCAGCCGCTGCGGGCGCGGCCGTCGGTCAGGCCGTTGGTGCGCACGCCGGGCGTGATGACGGCAATGCCCGCCTCGGCGAAGGCGGGCATCGCCGCCTCGATCGCCTCCGCGCAGAGGAAGCCGACGACGAGGGCGACATTTGCCGCGATCAGCTCGCGCGCCACCGCGCTGCCGCCTTCGGCCGTGCAGTCCTCGCCGGCGACGATTAGTTCGGCGCCCGCGCCCTCGGCCGCGATCGCCGCGCCGTCGCGCAATTGCTGCCCGAGCGCGGCAAACGGGCCTTCGAGCGGCGCGGCAAGGCCGATGCGCGGCTCCGCGGCCCCGGCCGCGCCGCAAAGCGCGAGCGTGGCCGCCAGAAGCAATGTCGAGAGGGTTGGCTGGGTCATCTGCCTGTTAGAAGAAGCCGGGTCCGCCCACTTGGTAAAGGCTGGCGGGAAGGGGCGCAACAGGTTAGGAGCGTGTCTGCCGGGCCTTCGCGTCCGACGCAGGGATCGCAGATACGGGTGACAACGTGCCGGACATCAAAGCTGTCGAACCGCCGCTCTACCGCGAGGCGATGAGCCGCTTCGCCGGGGCCGTCCATGTGGTGACGACCGACGGGCCGCACGGAAGGCGCGGCATGACCATCATCGCCGCCTGCTCGGTCTCCGACAGCCCGCCGACGATTCTGGTCTGCCTGAACCGCACCAAGCCGGAAAACGACTGCTTCGCGCAAAACGGCGTCTTCGCGCTCAACACGCTGGCGCCGGAGCATCAGGCGCTGGCCGACGCCTTCTCCGGCCTCACCGGCCTGAGCCAGGACGAACGCTTCGGGCTCGGCCGGTGGGAGACGGTTTCCTCCGGCGCGCCGGTGCTGCGCGGCGCGCTCGCCACCTTCGACTGCCATCTGGAAGAGGCGAAGGAGGTGGCCACCCACCGCATCCTGATCGGCCGGGTGACCGGCATCCGCATCGGCGACTTCGCCGAGCCGCTCGTCTATTATCGCCGCGCCTATCGCGTTCTCGGGGAGGGGTAGCTGGCCGTCCCGCCGTTCATCGCTTTCGTCCTTTCGCTTCTGCTGGCGCAGCCGGCGGCAGCCGAGCTGCTCGCCCCGTTCAAGGACCGGCTGTTCGCGTATCCGGGGACGATCGCGGAGGCCGACGGCGGTCGCCACCTGACGGTCGACTATCGTGAAAGCCGCGACATCGACGCCCGCGACGAGATCCCCGAGCGCCGCGTCTGGTCGAACTATGTCGATCTCGGCGTGCGCCGCGCGCAGCAGGATCTGGTCGCGGAAACCGCGTCGGGTCGCATCGCCCACATGGCGGCCGGTCGGCGCGAGGGCGCGCGCTTCATCGTGCTCTACCTGCAAGGGCAGGGCGGCAGCCGCAGCCAGGGCATGGACGACTTCACCTTCGGCGGCAATTTCAACCGCATCAAGAACCTCGCCGTCGCCAATGGCGGGCTTTACCTGACGCTCGACTTTCCCGATTTCGCCGCCGGCGGCGCGCGCCACGTCGCCGCGCTGGCCGGTCTTTATGCCGACCGCTCGCCCGGCGCGCCGGTCTTCCTCGCCTGCGGCTCGATGGGCGGCGGCCTGTGCTGGCGTCTCGCCGACGATGCGACCCTCGCGCCCCGCCTCGGCGGCATGCTGCTGCTCGGCTCGCACTGGGACGACGGTTTCCTCGCCAGCCGCGCCTTCAGGCGCAAGGTGCCGCTGTTCTTCGGCCATGGCGGCAACGACAGGGTCTATCCCGTGGAAAAGCAGGAGGCGTTCTTCCGCGCCATCCTCAAGCGCGCGCCCGACTATCCGGCCCGCTTCGTGCGCTTCGAGACCGGCAGCCACGGCACGCCGATCCGCATGGCGGACTGGCGCGACATCCTCAACCGGATGGCGGACG
>DAOMOI010000027.1:7914-12751 GCA_035444225.1 Aquamicrobium sp.
ATTCGCCGTAATCGACGATGGTTTGCGGATTGATTTCGCCGTCATAGGAGGCGTCGACCTCGTAGCGGACGAGACGGAAGCCGCCATCGGCGAACACCCATGTGCCGCGCGAGGAGGCATCGCCCACGCCCCGCCACAGCGAATGGGCCGTAATCGTCCGCGTTTCCGGGTCGTAGCCGGAATTGAACAGTTGCGCCGTGGTCGAGAAGCCGTCGATGGTGACGGCCGTGACCGTCTCGTCACTCTCGCCCTCATAGTCCATCTCGTAATGCGGTTCGGCGAAGTGCAGCGGCGAGATCGCGCCGTCGTCGTCGGCGAGGAAATAGACATGGATCTCATTATAGGCGCCGCCGAAGCAGAAGAAGCGGAAGAGGTGGGCCGTGCGCTCGGGGTCCTCTTCCGCGTCGTAGGAATGGCGGAAGCCGATGGCGTGCGCTTGCGGCGCGTCGCCTCGCGCCCCGTCCGTGTCGCAGGTGGTGGCCGCCGTCGCCTCGAAAAGCGCCTGCGCCTTTTCCATCAGCGGCGCGGCATCCTGCGCCCCGGCGCTGGTGACGGCGGCGGCGAGGACGAGCGGCAGGATCAGGATGCGGCGCGGCATGATTCCCTCCATGAAAGCAACGCCGGATGCTACGCATAGCCGGTGCGTCTGGCAAAAGACGCGCGCAATCCGCTCGATTTTGCCGGATTTTGAAAGAACCTTCTTAACCGGATGCCGCCTAGATTGCGGCGATCGTAGTGCCCCGGATGGAGGTTTCGGTGGGCGTCAAGGCCGAGCTGGATTTTGCCGAACTGCTCGACGACCTGCTCGCCGCCTCGGCCGAAGCGGGCGAGGCGGATGACGACCGCGCCGCGCCCGCGCTCCGGGTGGACCTGCTGGCGCAGATAGAGCGGCTTCAGGCGCACAGCCGCGCGGTCTCTCCCGACGGGGTGGCCAGGGCCTATGGCGACAATGCCGGGGGCGAGGCGCCGAAGGCGGCCCAGCCCGCACCCGATCTCCAGCCCGCGCTCGACGACCTGTTCTTCCTCGATCCGCAGTCGATCTCGCGCGAGCTGGGCCTCGAAGGCCGCCCGAGCGCCGCCGAACTGGACCGGGCGCGCCGCAACTTCGCGCTGCGCTACCATCCCGACCGCGTGCCCGAGGCGATGCGCGCGCGCGCCGTCCTGCGGATGCAGATCGCCAACATGCTGATCGACGAGGCCAAGCGCCGGGCGCGCTGAAAGCCTACCAGCTGCCGATATTCGCCATCGACGCCCACGGCTCGGCCTTGGGCTGGGCGTCTCCCTTCTGCAGCAGCTCGATCGAGATGCCGTCGGGCGAGCGGATGAAGGCCATGCGCCCGTCGCGCGGCGGCCGGTTGATGGTCACGCCCTTGTCCATCAGCCACTGGCAGGTGGCGTAGATGTCGTCGACCTCATAGGCGAGATGGCCGAAATTGCGCCCGCCCGTATAGTCTTCCGGGTCCCAGTTCCAGGTCAGCTCGACCAGTGGCGCGTGCTTCGCGACGCAGGCCTCCTCGTCCTGCGGCGCTGCGAGGAAGACGAGCGTGTAGCGCCCTTGCTCATTCTCGTGGCGGCGCACTTCCTTCAATCCCAGTCTGTTGCAATAGAAATCGAGGGATTCGTCCAGATCCTTGACGCGGACCATGGTATGGAGATAGCGCATCGTTTTCATGCTCCCTTATTGTCGGCTGGCGTTGATATGGTCCGGCCGCGACCGTTCGGCAACCTTTGAAAGTCGCGCCGCGCCGGCTTCGCAAGCCGGGAGATGTTGAAAATTCCCCTACGGTACTTGCTGACATGCAAAGCCGAAGTGTTATTCTGCCGAACAGAATCAATCGGGTGGTTGCAGGGAAGGCACGTCAGGATGGGGGACAAAACCTCCTCGCAGAGGCGGTATGCTGCCAATGACGAGACCTTGAAGCCTGAGGGCGGGGACGAGGTCGCATTGGGCGAGGTTTCCGGCTCGATCAAGTGGTTCGACGTCGCCAAGGGCTATGGGTTCATCCTCCCCGACCAGCCGGACATCGGCGACATTCTCCTTCACGTCACCTGCCTGCGCCGCGACGGCTTCCAGACCGCGCTCGAGGGCGCGCGCGTCGTCTGCCTCGTCAACCGGGGCGAGCGCGGCCTTCAGGCGCTGAAGGTGCTGTCGATGGACAATAGCGGCGCCGTGCATCCGGCCGAGCAGCCGATGCAGCGCACCCACGTCCAGGTGACGGCCGAGAGCGGGCTGGAGCGGGCGCTGGTCAAGTGGTTCAACCGCACCAAGGGCTTCGGCTTCCTCACCCGCGGCGAGGGCACCGAGGACATCTTCGTCCACATGGAGACGCTGCGCCGCTACGGCATCGCCGAGCTGCGTCCGGGCCAGGTCGTGCTGGTGCGCTTCGGCCGCGGCGACAAGGGCCTTATGGCTGCCGAAATTCACCCCGATATCGGCACCCTGCCGACATCGCATTGAGTTTCCGCTTCCAGCCCCGGCAGACAGGACAAGCCATGATGCTTTCATCGCGCCGTCTCGCGCTGGCGCTGGTTCTCGCTTTTGCCGCCGCGCTTTCGGTGGCGCGGCCGGTCGTCGCCCTCGAAGGCGCGCCGATGATCCTGCCGGTCGATCCCGCGCCGCTCACGGTGGAGACGAAAGACGGCGAGCGCCGCTTCACGGTCGAGATCGCCGCCGACGACAGCGAGCGTTCCGCCGGCCTGATGTTCCGCACCGAGATGGACGACGTCCACGGCATGTTGTTCGTCTTCGAGCGCGCGCGCCGGCTTTCCTTCTGGATGAAGAATACGCTGATGCCGCTCGACCTCGTCTTCATCGACGGGGAGGGCGCGATCGTCGACATTCTGCCGGGCGAGCCGTTCTCGCTCGCGCCGATCGGGCCGGAGGCGCCGGCCCGTTTCGTGCTTGAACTGAAGGCCGGGACGGCCGAAAAGGCCGGTATCACCCAGGGCGACCGGGTGCGCCATCCCCGCATCGACGGCGCGCCGCAAGAAGAGTGATTGTTCCGCGAAAGGGGGGTGGCGCAGCGCATGTCCAGTTTCGTTCATGACGGATTCGAGATCGCCTTCATCGACCGCGCGCCGGAGGACGGTGCGGGCGAGCCGGTGCTCCTGATCCACGGCTTCGCCTCGACCCATCACGTCAACTGGGTGGCGCCCGGCTGGGTGAAGCTGCTGGCTGATGCCGGCTATCGCGTGATCGCGCTCGACAATCGCGGCCATGGCCGCTCGCAGAAGAGCTATGACCCGGCCGACTACGCGCCCGGCCGCATGGCTGGAGACGCGGCGGCGCTGCTCGACCATCTCGGCATCGCCCGCGCCCATGTCTTCGGCTATTCGATGGGCGCGCGCATCGCGGCTTCCCTTGCGCTGACCTGGCCCGAAAAGGTGGCGACGCTCATCCTCGGCGGGCTCGGCTACGGCATGGTCGACGGCGTCGGCGACTGGGATCCGATCGCCGCCGCGCTCACCGCCGACGACCCGGCAACGGTCGAGCATCCGCGCGGAAAGATGTTCCGCGCCTTCGCCGACCAGACCAGGAGCGACCGGCTCGCGCTCGCCGCCTGCATCGAGACCTCGCGCGCGCTGATCTCCGAAGACGACGTGGCGGCAATCACCGCGCCGACGCTGATCGGCGTCGGCACCAGGGACGACATCGCCGGCTCCGGCCAGCGCCTCGCCGCGCTCATGCCGGATGCGGAGGCCTTCGACATCGAGGGGCGCGACCACATGCTCTCGGTCGGCGACAGGAGCTGGAAGGCGAAGGTGCTCGCCTTCCTCGAGGACCACCCCATCTCATGACGCCGAAGCCGATCGCCTTCACCGGCGCCGACGGCAACCGGCTCGCCGCCGATCTGTGGGACGGTCACGGCCGTCCCGTTCTGCTGCTCCATGGCGGCGGCCAGACCCGCCGCGCCTGGGACATGACGGCGCGGCGCATCGCCGACGCCGGCATGCGCGCCATCACCGTCGATCAGCGCGGGCATGGCGAGAGCGAATGGGTGGCCGGCGGCGACTATTCCTTCCCCGCCTATGGCGCGGACACGGCCGCCGTGGTGCGCCAGGTCACGGAGCGCTTCCACGCCGCGCCTTGCGCCGTCGGCGCGTCGCTCGGCGGGTTGTCGTCGCTGATCGCCCAGCTCCATCACGGACAGCCGCTCGAATCGCTGGTGCTGGTCGATATCACGCCGCGCATGGATGTCGGCGGCGTCGCCCGGATCACGGGCTTCATGGGCGAGCGCATGGAGGAGGGCTTCGCCTCGCTCGACGAGGCGGCCGAGGCCATCGCCGGCTACCTGCCCAACCGCCGGCGGCCACGCTCGCTCGACGGCCTGCGCAAGAATCTGCGCCTCGACGCCGACGGCCGCTATCGCTGGCACTGGGACCCCGCCTTCATACGCAGCGAGAGGAACATCGGTTTCCGCGCGCGCGAGACCATGGAGAGCCTGCTGGCGAGGTTGCCGGAGCTGCATCTGCCGGTGCTGCTGGTGCGCGGCATGGAGTCCGAGCTCATCCATGAGGATTTCGTCAGGGAGTTCCTCGATCTGGCGCCCGACGCCACCCATGTCGATGTCGGCGGGGCGGGGCACATGGTCGCCGGCGACCGCAACGACGTGTTCTGCGCCGCGATCCTCGATTTCCTGAGCGGCCGGAAAGCCGCCTGATCGTCAGACCCGGCTTTCGCGGTGGGTCTTGATGGCGCGCGAGGCCAGCACCTTGTCGATGCGGCGGCCGTCGAGGTCCATCACCTCGAAGCGCCAGCCCATGACGTCGACATGCTCGCCCACCTGCGGCAGGTGGTGCATGTGCGACAGCACGAAGCCGGCCAGCGTCTCGTAGT
>DAOMOI010000028.1:0-1756 GCA_035444225.1 Aquamicrobium sp.
GCCTTCTCGACATCGGAATCGGCGAAGACGAGGTTGGGCGATTTGCCGCCAAGCTCCAGCGTCACGCGCTTGACCGTGTCGGCCGCGCCCTTGGTCACGGCGATGCCGGCGCGCGTCGAGCCGGTGAAGGACATCATGTCGATGCCGGGATGGGCGGACATCGCCTCGCCGACGCCGGGGCCGTCGCCATTGACCATGTTGAAGACGCCGGCGGGGAAGCCGGCCGCGTCCATGATCTCAGCGAACAGGATCGACGACATCGGCGCGATCTCGGACGGCTTCAGCACCACGGTGCAGCCGACCGCGACCGCCGGCACCACCTTCAGCGCCACCTGGTTCATCGGCCAGTTCCACGGCGTGATCAGGCCGCAGACGCCGATCGGCTCGCGCACGATCATCTCCTGCGGGTTGCGCTCGTCGAGCGGGTGCTCGAACCGGAACTCCTTCAGCGCGCGGATGAAATTCTTGATGTGGTAGGCGCCGACGGAGGCCTGCGCCTGCGTGGCGAGGCGGATCGGCGCGCCCATCTCCTGCGAGATCGCCTGCGCCATGTCGGCCATGCGGGCGGTGTAGGCCTCGAGCAGTCGCTCGACCGCCGCGAGCCGTTCTTCGCGGCTGACGCGCGACCAGCTCTCGAAGGCGCGGCGGGCGGCGGCGACGGCCTTGTCGACATCGGCCTTCGAGCCGAGCGAGATCGTGGCGAAAGGCTGCGTCGGCCGGGTTGATCACCTCGAGCTCGCGCGGGGCGACGGGGGCGACCCACTTGCCGTCAATGTAGAAATCGGTCTTGCGCAGCATGGTCCTGCTCCTCCGGCGTTGGTTTCGATGTTTCCTTGATGAGCCGTGATACCAGCAGCCGGCGGCATGCGCCACCGCCAGCCGCTTTTGCCGGTTGGGGCACGGGGATCAGTAGTCGCGTTCGTAGAAGACGCCGAGCGAGGAATCGCCGTCCGACCCCATCGCGCCGCGCGCCTTCAGGTCCTCGGTGATGTCGAGGTTGATGGTGCCGCGCGTCGACCCTTGCGCGCCGGCCTCGACGCCGAGATAGATGTTGTCCTGGATGTAGCGGCCGGCGCGCACGGCGGCGTTGCCTTCGCTGTCGGTGACCACGTCGAGGTCGTCGAGGCCGGTCGCCCCGCGCAGGCTTCCCAGCAGCGAGGTGTTGGAACCGCCGGCAAGCTCGGCCGCGGCTGCGGCGAGCTGGGCGATCTGAAGCGCGGAAAGCTCGGAGAGGCTGCGGTTGAAGATCAGCCGCGCCAGCACCTCGTCCTCGGGCAGCTCGGGCTGCGAGGAGAAGCCGATGTCGAGGTCGGAGACCCGGCCGCGCACGGTGATGAAGACGGTGATGTCGTTGCCGGCCGAGCGGGCGACGAAGTCGATATAGGGGTCGAGGTCGCCGATGAGCGTGACCGTGCCCTCGTCGAAGGTGATGCGCTGGCCGAGGATGGACAGGCGGCCCCTGATCAGCCGGAAGCCGCCGACCGGCTGGATGTCGGTCACCGGGCCGGTCAGGCGCACGTCGCCGCCGACCTCGGTGTCGAGGCCGCGCCCGCGGATGAAGATGCGCGCCGGGGCCGAGACGGCGACGTCGAGGCGCATGACGCTCGGCCGGGCCGAGGGCGTCGGCGTGCCGTCATTGGCGCGGGCGCGGGCCAGCGTCTCGCGCACGGCGGCGGGCGCGTTGCGGTGGATGACGTCGATCGACGCGGCGCTGCCGCCGAAGGAGGGCGGATGATCCGGCGGCTGGTGGCGGCGG
>DAOMOI010000028.1:1766-12729 GCA_035444225.1 Aquamicrobium sp.
CGCGCTCGACATCGACCCGGCCGGCGAGCAGCGGGTCACGGGCGAGCGCGCCGGTGATGGTGAGATTGCCGTTGACGGTCGCCACCACCATGTCGCCGTCGGCATAGCGCGCCTGGTCGAGCGCGAGCCGCAAGTCGGCCGGGAAGCCGGCGGCCGCATCGAGCGAGACCGTGCCGCTGGCCGAGAGCGAGCCGCCGGCCGACAGGGCGGCGTTGGCCGAGCGCAGGGTGACGGTGTCGCCGTCGACCACGCCCATGATGTTGATGTCGCGCAGGCGCAGATTGGCCTCGGGGTCGACGACGCCGGCGCCAGTGGTCGAGAACATGGCGCGCACCGCCGGCTTCGACAACGGACCGGAGACCGAGCCGTTGGCCTCGAGCACGCCGGAAAGCTGGGTGCCGCGCTCGGCGAGGAAGCGGTTGGCGAGCGCGAGCGGGGCCGAGGCGTTGAAATCGACGGCCAGATTGCCGCCCGTCAGCGGCACGGTGCCGTTGGCGCTGGCGCGCAACCCTTCCGGCGTGTTGGCGCTGGCGTTGACGGTGATGCGCTCGCCGCTGCCCTCGCCGGAGGCGGTGAGCGACAGCTGGCTCTGGCCGGCCTCGCGCAGCGCGGCGGCGGTGATGGCCTCGCCTGCGAGCGTGAAGCGCGCGGACGGGTTGTCGCGCGGGCCGGTGACGCGCGCCTCGCCGTCGAGCGTGCCGCCGAGGTCGAGGTCGGGCCGCACCAGATTGGCGATGGAGAGCGGCAGGTTCGCGAGCGTGACGGCGAGATCGACGTTTTGCGCCACGGTGCCCTGCGCGGTGACACGGCCGCCGCCGACATCGAGCGTGAGCGCGTCGATGGCGACGGTGTCGCCGGCGACCCGGAGCGAAGCCGGCTGTGCGAGGCGGGCGACGAGCGGCCCCTGGCCGAAGGAGGCTTCGTTCAGGGTGAGCCGATAGCCGTCTCCCTCGGGCGCCAGCGCGCCGGCGGCGCGGGCGGTTGCGCCATTGTCGAGCAGGGCGTCGGCGGTGAAGCGCGTGGCCTCACCCTCGGTCTGCGCTGTTGCATCGAGCGTCGAGACGGTGACGCCGCCGGCGACGATTCTTTCCGCCTTGACCGTGCCGTCGATGGCCGGCACGCCGAACAAATCGGCGACCGCCGCCTCGATCTCGGCGCGGGCGATACGGTTTTCGTCGATGCGCAGGTCGCGCGCATTGGCCTTGACGGTGGCGGCCTGCTTGCCGTCTCCATGCGACAGCGCGATGTCGGCCTGAACCGCGCCCGCGCCCTCGACGAGGAGCAGGGCGGCGACGGTGGAGATGTCGGCAGCGTCGATCCTGATCGCGCCGTCGATCATGCCGTCCGCATCTTGCGTGAGCGCGCCGGTGGCGCGGGCGCCGCCGGCGGTGAAGTCGAGGTCGGTCAGGCGCTTTTCGCCGTCGCGGAGGCCGACGCCGGCGGAAAGCTGCGTCCGCACGCCGTCGAGGAAGGCGTCGCCGCCCACCGTGCCGTCGAGCGCGCCGTCCTGCAGCGTTCCTTCGAAGGCGAGTTGCGCCTCCGACAACCGCTTGCCGGCGAGGCTGCCGGAGGGAACGCGCGCCAGCGTCGTCAGCGTGACCAGGCCGTCCGCGCCCTTGGCCGAGCCTTCGGCCTCCAGCCGGCCGGCGGCGCGTGGGGTCAGCAGCGCGAGGTCCGACAGCGACAGGCCGTAGGTGAAGTCGGCGCCGGTCGAGGCGATGCCGCCATCGGCGGTCAGCTCGACGCGGTCGTTGCCGATCCTGAGATTTTCCGTCGTCAGGCCGGTCTCGCCGCGCGCGACACGGCCGGTGATGGTCGAACGGCCGGCGAGGAGCCGGTCGGCGGCGTCGATGCCGATGGCGAGGTCCTCGGTCGCGCTGTCGATCGTAAGGTCGAAGCCGCCGCCGATCAGCTCGACCGTGCCGTTGGCCTTCAGGTCGAGCGCGCCCTGCAACGGGCGGCCGGCAAGGCCGGAGAAGGGGGCGACGGAAGCGGCCTCGACCGCGATGTCGCCGCGGAAGGCGAGGTCGGCGATATCGCCCTTGAGCGAGGCGGAAAGCCCGTTGCCGGAAACGGTGGCATGGCCGAGCCTGATCGGCTCGCCGGCGCGCCACGCGCCGTCGATGTCGAGCGCGATCTCGTTGCCGAGCGCCTCGTTCCAGTCGTCGCGGGTGGCGACGATGCCGGAGAGCGTACCGTCGGCGGCGAAGGTGACGCTGCGCCGGGTGGCGTCGTCCAGGTCGGCGGCGACGCCGCCGAGCGTCAGCCGCAGCGCCTCGGCGCCGAAGTCCGCGGTGGCAAGCTCGTCGGCGGTCAGCAGGCCCGACCATTCGCCGTCGGCCGTCTCGCCGAAGGAAAGGGTGAGCGCGGCGCGCTGCACCGTGGTGTCGCCGCCCGGAACCGGCAGCACGACGCGCTCGTCGCTGCCGTTGTCGAGAGTGGCTTCGAGATTGAGCCGACGCAGGAAGCCGTCCGCGCCGGTCTCGGCTTTTGCCGCGAGGTCGAGTGCTGCGCTGTCGAGGTCGAGCGCGTCGAGCACCACGCCGCCGGCGTCGCGCACCAAACCGCTCGCGGTCAGCGCGGTCTCGTCGCCGAAGAAGTCTCGGAACTGCGCCGGCACCAGCCGGGCGATGGGGCCGGAAAAGCGCGCGTCGTAGCGCAGGCCTTCGCTCTCACGGCGCAACGCGGTGTTGCCCGTCAGCACGCGCTCGCCGCCGGCGTCGAGCGTCAGCGCGACGTCGAGGCCGGAAAGCGGCCCGCTGCCCTGCACCGCGAGATCGACCGGCGGCCGGCCCTCGATGTTGAGCAGGTTGGCGATGACGCCGTTCTCCGGCTCGGAAAGCTGGAGGTCGAGGTCGAGCTGTTCCGTCGCGTTGGCGTAAGTTGCCGTCAGCGCGAAGCGGCCGCCCGGCCCGTCGAGCCGGTTGATGTCGAGCGCGGTGTCGAGCGAGCCGTCCTCCAGCCGCACGCGGCCCGTTATCGCCAGTTCCGATTCAAGCCCGAACACGTCCGGCCCGAAGCTGACGGACGGAACGTCGAGCTCGTCGAGATTGACGGCGACGGGAAGCTCGGGCAGCTGGAAGGACGAGGATTCCGGCGACGGCAGGCTCTCGTCGGCGAGGGGACGGCGCAGCACCTCGATGCGCGCGGCCGCGAGCCGGTCGATCTGGAGCCGCTGGCTGAAGATCAGCGCCGAACGGCTCCAGACGATGGACGCGTCGGTGATGCGCAGCCATATGCCGTCGGAATCGGCGACCGTGATCGAGCCGATGCGGGCGTTGGACGAGAGCACACCCTCGATGCCCTGGAGGCGGATCTGCCGGTTGGGGGCAGAAAGCCGGTCCTCGATGAAGGCCAGCAGCATCGAGCGTTCCTCTTCGGGCGTTTCCTGCTGGGCCAGCGCCGGCCCGGCGAAGAGGACGAGGAGAAGAAGGAGAAGCGCGCGCATCAGAAAGCCTGCCCCAGTCCGACATAGAAGGCGACGCTCGGATCGCCGGGGCGGCGGTCGAGCGGGACGGCGACGTCGAGCCGGATCGGCCCCAGCCCGGTGAGGTAGCGCAAGCCCCCGCCGGCGCCGATGCGCAGGCGGTCGTCGAAGGTGGGGACGGGATCGGCCCCGACATAGCCGGCATCGACGAAGGCGACGAGACCGATCGAATCGGTGACGCGCATGCGCGCCTCGATCGAGGCTTCGGTGAGCGAGCGGCCGCCGACGATGTTGCCGGACGGCGTCTCGACGCCGATGTTGCGATAGGCGTAGCCGCGCACCGAGCCGCCGCCGCCGGCGAAGAACAGCAGGTCGGGCGGCAGTTCGGCCACCGACGCGCCGGCGAGCATGCCGAGCTTGACGCGGCCGGCGAGCACGAAGCGGGAGTCCTCGCCGAAGCCGTAATAGGCGCGCGCCTCGGCCGTGGCGCGGACGGCCGCGTTGCCATACTCGAACTCGTAGAAGGGCTCGACCGTCGATTCGAGGAAGACGCCGCGCGTGGCGTCGGCGGCGTTGTCGCGGCTGTCATAGGTCAGCGCGCCGGCGAGGCCGGCGGTCATGAAGTCGCGACGGCCATATTCGTCGTCGTCGAAGCGGGCGCGCGCCACGTTCGCGAACAGGCGGCCGGAAAGCTCCTCGGTGAATTCGTGGGTCAGGCCGACCGAGGCGCTGACGGCGGTGCGGGTATAGGCCTCCAGCACCTCGCGGTCGCCGAACAGCGACGCCTGGAACGAGGTGTCGGGCGTGTAGACGCCGGGCTTGGTGAAGGTTGCGCCGACGCGATAGGTGAATTCGTCGGGCTTGAAGGTCTCACCGAGGCCGGCGACCTTGCCCTCGACCTTCAGCCGCTCGGCGCGGCCGAACAGGTTGCGGTGCAGCCAGAAGGCTTCCAGCCCGACGCCGTCGATGCTCGACCATGTCGCGCCGACGCCGAAGCGACGCGGCTTGCGCTCCTGCACGATATAGGTGATCGGCAGCAGGCCGTCGTCGCCGATGAACTCGGCCTCCTGAAAGCGGGCGGCGCGGTAGACGTCGAGCCGGGCGATGCGGGTCGAGGCGCGCTTCAGGTCGTCGGGATCGTATTCCTGGCCGGGGCGCAGGCCGGTCATCCAGGCGATCCATTCGGCATCGACGGCTTCCGCGCCCTCGACCGTCACCGGCCCGTAATAGGCCTTGCGGCCGGGCGAAACCGTGATGCGGGCGTCGATGACGTCCGATTCATGCGCGGCCTCGACGCGGCGGTCGGCGATTTCCGCCTTGGCGTAGCCCTGCTGGCGCCACGCCTCGACGGCAAGGCGCTCGGCGCGCAGCACCGCGCCCGAGCGCGCGACCTCGCCGGGCGCGTAGCCCTCGTCGGCGGGATCGTCGACCTGGTCGTGCCGGTCGCTGGTCGGCGGCGCCCGGTTGACGATCGCCGCCTCGCGGAAATGGAACAATGCGCCCGGATCGACCGTCACCGCGACCCGCGCGGGCTCGGCGAGGGTGGCGTCCGGGGCGAGGTCGGAGGCTTCTCGGCCGTCGATGCGGATCGAGATGGTGCCGCCATAGTGGCCCTCGGCATAGAGGGCGGCGAGCAGGCGGCGATAGTCGCCGCGCGCCTTGGCGATCAGCCCCGCAGCACCCGAGGCCGGCTCGTCGCGGTCGCCCCACAGCGTCGAGGCGCCCTTCAGCCGCTTTTCGAGGTCGTCATCGGTGACCGCGAACTCGACCTCGTAATGCTGCGGTTCGCCGATGGCGTCGTCCTCGGCCTCCTCGGTTTTCGAGCCGAAGAGCTTGATGCCGAAGATCTCGAAGGCATGCGCGGGCACGGGCGCGGCGACGAGCACGGCGCAGAACGCAGCGGCGACGAACCGGAATGGGCGCCGGGGATGCGGGCTGTGCTCGGCCAAGTCTACTCCTAACTGCTCTCGACATGCGGAAAGGAGACCCCTTCCACATCACACCCGTCCGCCATCCTCGGCCAACAGGGTTAACAGCGCCTTGCCGCCGCGGGCGAAAGCCCGCTCCCCTTTCCCGGATAGATCACGCGCGGGCGGGGGGCAACCCCGGGCGGCATCAAAGCGTTCAAAGATGATTGAGCCGTGAAACGCTCGCGCGGGCGGCTTGCCGGCGCGGGAGAATGGGATAAATATCGCAAAGACATGAAGGATGGACCGATGGCGATCTTATTTCGCGGCGCGATTGCCGCCTCGATGCTGGCCGCGAGCCTGCTGCCGGCGATGGCGCAGGGCAGGCCCGACGCGCGCACCATGAGCTGCGAGCGCGTGCACGCGCTGATCGCCGAGCGCGGCGCGGTGGTGCTGACGACCGGACGCCACACCTATGACCGCTATGTCCTCGATGGGCGCTTCTGCGACATGCGCGAGGTGGCGCGGCCGATCACCATCCCCACGAAGGGCGGCGAGGCCTGCGTGGTCCTCGAATGCCGTGACGAGCCCTTCGCGGACTGGTAAGACGGCGATTGCCTGCCGCGCGGCGTTGGCCTATGCGTTGCGGTCCTCGCGCAGGCGGTCCTGCGCATGAACGAAAGCCGACAATGCTAGCTCCCGACATCGACGAACATGAAACTGCGCGGACGGCGATCGTCGACGAGGCGATCGCCTCGCGCCGCTCGGTGCGGGCATTCCTGCCGACGCCCGTTCCCGACGAGACGGTGAAGGACATTCTGCGCGTCGCCTCGCGCGCCCCCTCCGGCACCAACATGCAGCCGTGGAAGGTCTATGTCGTCACCGGCGAGAAGAAGGAGGCGCTGACGCGGGCCATCCTCGGCAGCGGCATCCGCCCGGAAAAGATCGAGTGGGACGAGTATCGCTATTATCCCGAGCATTTCTTCGAACCCTATCTGACGCGCCGCCGCGCCGTCGGCTTCGCGCTCTACGGCCTGCTCGACATCGGCCGCCGCGACGTGGACAGGATGCGCGCGCAGCACGACCGCAATTTCACCTTTTTCGATGCGCCGGTGGGGATGATCTTCACCATCGACCGGCGGCTGAACATGGGCTCCTGGCTCGACCACGGCATGTTCCTGCAGAACGTGATGATCGCGGCGCGGGGGCGGGGACTGCACACCTGCCCGCAGGCCGCCTTCGCGCCCTATCACCGTCAGATCCGGCCGCTGCTCGGCATCCCCGACGAGGAGATCGTCGTCTGCGGCATGGCGCTCGGCCACGAGGACGAATCGAAGCCGGAGAACGCGCTCCGCAGCGAGCGCGTGCCGGTCGAGGAGTTCGTCACCTTCGTTCGCTAGTCCGCGCGGGCCGGCTTGTCGTCTCCGCGGCGCTCGCCTAACAATGCTCGCTCCTGTCCCAGCGACACGCCGAGGCGCATGAGGCTGACGGTGCACCTTCTTTCGCGGCTTTTCGCCGGTCTCGTCCTGGCCGTCTTCGTGCTCGCGCCGGCGAGCCTCGGCGCGCAGGAGAATGCGGCGGCCGGGACCGGCAGGACGCCGTCGCCCGAAATCGTCGCCGAGCAGCGCGGCAAGATCACCGCCTTCGCCGCCGAGGCCGACCGCCTCGAGGGGCGGATGCGCGGCAATCTCGACGACGACGCGGTGCTGGTCGAGGTCCGCAACGCGCTCGAGGGGATGACGCGCGACCTGATCGCCAGCGGCGTCGCGTTCCGGCCGCGCCTTGCCGCCATCAACGGGCGGCTGGACGAGATCGGCCCGGCGCGCGGCGCGGACGAGCCGCCCGAGCCGCCGGCGCTGAGCGAGGAGCGCCAGAGCCTGATCGCGGAAAAGGCCGAGATCAACGCGCTGCTCGGCGAGGCCGAGACCATCTCGCTGCGGGCGAACCGGCTGATCGAGGAGATCGCGCGCGTGCGGCGCGAGCTTTTCGCCAACACGCTGTCACGGCGCTACGACATTTCCGCCGCCGTCAGCCCGGCGGTGCTGAAGGACTTCGCGGCCGAGGCCGGCAAGGTCCGCAATTCGGTGTCGTCGTGGCTGCGCTTCGTCGTCTCCTACAAGCTGCGCTGGGTGCTGCTCGCCACCTTCTTCGCGCTGCTGGCGGCCGGGGTGCTGCTCTTCGGCGGGCGGCGGCTGTTCGGCGACATGCTGCTCGCCGATCCGGCCAAGCCGGAGCCCAGCTATCTCAACCGGCTGTCGGTGGCGTTCTGGTCGACGTTCCTGCCCTCGGCGGCGCTGGCGGTGTTCCTGGCCGCGACATGGTTCTTCTACAGCTATTACGGCGTGCTGCGGCGCGATATCGGCGAGATGATGGTGACACTGTTCAACGTCATCGCCATCGTCTTCTTCGTCTACCGGCTGTCGAGCGCCGTGTTCTCGCCGGATCTGCCGAACTGGCGGCTGGTGCCGATGCGCACGGGCGCCGCGCGGGCGCTGTTCTGGCTGGTCTGCACCACGGCGCTGGTGATGGGCATCGACTCCGTCGCCAGCAAGGTCAACCAGGTGACCGGCTCGCCGCTGTCGCTGACGGTGGCCAAGAGCTTCTTCGCCACCATCGCCATCGGCCTGCTCGTCATCGTCATCGCCCTGATCCGGCCGTGGGCCGACGAGGCCGGCCGGCCGCGGCGCTGGCACCCGCTGTTCCGGCTGCTCCTGTTCGCGCTCGGCGGCGGCACGGTGCTCGCCGCCCTGCTCGGCTATATCGGGCTCGCCCGTTTCATCTCGCAGCAGATCGTCGTCACCGGCGCAATTCTGGCGACGATGTATCTCGGCTATCTGTCGGCGAGCGCGATTTCCGAGGTCGGCGCATTCGGCAGGACGAGCTTCGGCCGGGCGCTCGACCGGCGCTTCCATTTCGACGAGGCGACCGCCGACCAGCTCGGCCTTGCGCTGTCGATGTGCATCACGCTGCTCGTGCTTGCGGTCGGCATCCCGCTGATCCTGCTGCAATGGGGGTTCCAGTGGGGCGACATCCGCGCCTGGGCCTACAATCTCGCCCATGAGGTCAGGGTCGGCTCGATCTCGATCTCGCTGGTCGGGATCGCCAGCGGCATCCTGATCTTCCTTCTGGGCTATTTCGGCACGCGCGGCTTCCAGCGCTGGCTCGACGGCAAGGTGATGGCGCGGGGCCGCGTCGATGCCGGCGTGCGCAACTCGATCAGCACGGCAGTCGGCTATGCCGGCATCGCGCTGGCGGCGCTGGTCGGCATCTCGGCCGCCGGCCTCAACCTGTCGAACCTGGCGCTGGTCGCTGGCGCGCTGTCGCTCGGCATCGGCTTCGGCCTTCAGAACATCGTCAACAATTTCGTCTCCGGCCTGATCCTGCTCGCCGAGCGGCCGTTCAAGGTCGGAGACTGGATCGTCGCCGGCGGGGTCGAGGGCAATGTACGCAAGATTTCCGTGCGCGCGACCGAGATCGAGACCTTCCGCCGCCAGACGGTGATCCTGCCCAATTCGGAGCTGATCAACGCCGCGGTCGGCAACTGGACGCTGCGCAACCGGCTGGGCCGCGTCGACATCCCGGTCAATGTCGCCGTTGAGAGCGACCCGCGCCATGTCCATGCCGTGCTGCTGGAGATCGTCAACGCGCAGCAGGGCATCCTCAAGAACCCGGCTCCGTCGGTGGACTTTTCCGGCTTCGCGGACGGCGCGCTCAACTTCGTCGTCCGCGCGGTGGTGCCGGACATCACCGGCACGCTCGCCTTCACCAACGAGATGCGCTTCCGCATCGTCGAGCGGTTTCGCGAGGAGGGCATCCTGCTTCCGGCGGCGCCGCCGCGCCCGGCGCCGGCCAAGCCTGCGGGTGCGTGAACCGTTCAGTTGGCGTTCACATGCGCGCCGCTATAAAGACGGCATGAACTCGGAGGCGGTGGAAACACCGGCGGGCACATGAACAAGACGATTCTCGCGACATGTCTGGCAATGGCGGTGGCGACGCCGGCGTTCGCCGCGACGGTGATCAATCTCGACGATACCGCCCACACGCTGGTCGTCACCGAAGGCGGCTCGCAGCTCGACGTGCCGGTCGGTGCGGGCGAGACCGTCGAGATCTGCCCCAGCGGCTGCTTCGTCACCCTGCCGAACGGCGACCGCGCGGCGCTGACCGGAACCGAGCGCCTCGAAATCAAGGACGGGCGCGGGCGCGTCTTCTGAAGCCCGCTGCGGCGGCACTGATCGCAAAAACGTGAAGGCGCAAGCGCCGGCCGCTCCGCCGGTTTGCGCTTTCCATCGCGGGCGGATGACGTATCCTTTGCCCCCATGTCACGCTCGATGTCATGCTTACGGCACCTTGTGCCTGCGGGCCTTGTCACCGTCGCGGCGAGCGGTCTCGCGCTGGCCGAGCCGGTCGATGTCGAGCTGATCCTGGCGGTCGACGTCTCGCTTTCCATGTCGCCCGAGGAACTCGCGATCCAGCGCGACGGCTACGCCGCGGCGCTGACGCATGAGGAAGTGGCGCGCGCCATCGAGAGCGGCGTCCATGGCCGGATCGCCGTTGCCTATGTCGAGTGGGCGGGCGACGACGTCCAGCACGTCGTCGTGCCATGGACCGTCATCGCCAACGCCGCCGACGCGCGGCGGGTGGCCGAGCGCCTGTCGCTCGCGCCGCCCAACAGCGCGAGGCGCACCTCGATCTCGGGCATGCTCGATTTCGCCGCCGACCTGTTCGCCGAGAGCGGGCATGACGGGATGCGGCGCGTGGTCGACGTTTCCGGCGACGGGCCGAACAATCAGGGCAGGCCGGTGACGCAGGCGCGCGACGCGCTGGCCGGGCAAGGCATCACCGTCAACGGTCTGCCGTTGATGACGACCGGCACCGGCTTCGGCGGTCGCTTCGACCTCGCCGACCTCGACGCCTATTATCGCGACTGCGTCATCGGCGGGCCGGGCGCGTTCATGATCCCGGTCAACGAGTGGAGTCAGTTTCCCGAGGCGGTGCGGCGCAAGCTGGTGCTGGAGCTTGCCGGCGGGGAGGAGGCGCCGGTGGTGACGCGCGCCTCCGTGGAAGACGGCGCCACGGACTGCCTGATCGGCGAGAGGATGTGGCGCGACCGCTCGTGGATGTGGAACGGCGAGAGGTAGGTTTCCTCAGCGCCGGTGCCGCAGCGGCTCGCGGCGCTCGTCGATGCTGTCCGGCCAGCCGATGTCCTTCTGGATGTCGTGCGGGAGGCTCGAAATCTCGAGATAGGCGGCGAGGCGGCGCCGGCGTGCGCGATAGTCGGAGGCAAGGCGGCTGATCGTGTGCAGGACGGACATTGCGGGTCTCCTTTCCCCGAAGTGTCGCGACGCGACGAGCGCCGCTTTCCGACTTGACTATGCGAGCGGCAGACGCTTCAATCAAATGAAATCAAATTATGATTTGGTTCAGATTTCTTGATTGGATACGGCAATGAACGCTCCCCTCAACCACCCGTTGCCGCTGCTCGAGCTCGACGTGCTGCGCACCTTCATCGCCATTGCCGAGACCGGCAGCTTCACGCTCGCGGCCAATGCGGTGTTCCGCACGCCCTCGGCCGTCTCGATGCAGATCAAGAAGCTGGAGGAGACGCTGGGCGTCTCGGTGTTCTCGCGCG
>DAOMOI010000029.1:0-12668 GCA_035444225.1 Aquamicrobium sp.
CTTGCGCAAGTGTGCCGGCGCGCAGCGCGAACAGCGCCAGCGAGCCGCCGATGAAGAAGATGAGGATGACGAGGATGAACAGGCCGCGCGCCGGGTCGGTGGCGAAGGCGTGAACCGACGTCAGCACCCCCGAGCGGACGAGGAAGGTGCCGAGCAGCGATAGTGAGAAGGTCAGGATCGCCAGCAGCAGCGTCCAGATCTTCAGCGCCGAGCGCTTTTCCATCACGATCGCCGAGTGAAGCAGCGCCGTGCCCGAAAGCCAGGGCAGGAAGGAGGCGTTCTCGACCGGGTCCCAGAACCACCAGCCGCCCCAGCCCAGCTCGTAATAGGCCCAGTAGGAGCCCATGGCGATGCCGCCGGTGAGGAATATCCAGGCGGCCAGCGTCCACGGCCGCACCCAGCGCGCCCAAGCCGCGTCGATACGGCCCTCGATCAGCGCCGCGACCGCGAAGGAGAAGCAGATCGAGAAGCCGACATAGCCGAGATAGAGCAGCGGCGGATGGACGGCGAGGCCGATGTCCTGAAGGATGGGGTTCAAGTCGCGGCCCTCGACCGGCGCGGGATCGAGCCGCGCGAACGGGTTGGACGTGGCGAGGATGAAGAGCAGGAATGCCGCGCCGACGAGCCCCTGCACGGACAGCACGTTGGCCTTGAGCGAGGCGGGCAGGTTCTTGCCGAACCAGGCGACGAGCGCGCCGAAGAAGGTGAGGATCAGCACCCACAACAGCATCGAGCCCTCGTGGTTGCCCCAGACGCCGGTGACCTTGTAGAGCATCGGCTTGGCCGAGTGGGAATTCTCCCACACGTTGACGAGGGAGAAGTCGGAGACGACGTAGGCCAGCGTCAGCACGGCGAAGGAAAACGCCGTCAGCGTGAAGCCGGCCACCGCCGAAGGACCGGCGACGGCCACGAGCCGCTCGTCGCCGAGCCGTGTCCCGGCCAGCGGCACCACGAACTGGACGAGCGACAGCGCGAACGCCAGCACCAGCGCGAAATGGCCGATCTCGACGATCATCGCCCTGCCCTGTTCTGCCGCGCCATCATTCCGCGTGCTGCCACAGGCCGCTCTCCTTCAAGCCGTCGGCGACTTCCTTGGGCATGTAGTTCTCGTCATGCTTGGCCAGAACGCTGTCGGCGACGAAGACCCCGTCGGCGCGGAAGCTGCCCTCGGTGACGATGCCCTGCTCCTCGCGGAACAGGTCGGGCAGGATGCCGCTATAGGCGACCTGGACCGAATGGACCTGGTCGGTAACGGCGAAGGCGATCTCGGTGCCCTCGCCGCGCACCACGGTTCCCTTCTCGACCAGCCCGCCGAGGCGGATGCGCTGCCCCGGCTCGACGGACGCAGTCTGCAACTCGGCCGGCATGTAGAAATAGGAGGTCTTCTGGCCCAGCGCATAGAAGACGAGCGCCGCCGCCACGGCGAGGAAGCCCATCGCCCCGCCGATCACCGAAAGCCGCTTCTGCTTGCGCGTCATTGCGCCTTCTCCTTCACGCCCAGCGACGCCGCGAAGCCCTTAAGCTCGGCGGCGGCCTCGCTTTCCTGCCCCAGCGCCGCGAGGCCGCGCGCCAGCGCATCGGCCGCTTCGTCCGCGCGATCGAGCACGACATAGGAGCGCACCAGCCTTTGCCAGCCCTCCGGGTCGTGCGGATTCTCGCGCAGGCGGCGGTCGAGGCCCTCCACCATGTCGCCGATCATGGCGGCGCGTTCCTTGTCCGAAATCAAACCCGCCGCCTCGACATCCTCGGCCGTCGGCCCGCGCTCCGGCGCGGCTTCGAGGTCGGCGACCGCCTGGGCGACGGTCGGCCGCCACGGCGAGGCTTCGGGCAGGTCGGCAAGCAGGGCGCGGAACGAAGCGGCCGCCTCCCGCGTCTCACCGGCATGGGCGAGAGCGGAGGCATGGAGGAAGCGCGCGTTCGGATTCCTCGGCTCCAGCGCCAGCGCGCGCTCGAAGGCTGCGCGGGCGTCGGCGTCGATGGCGCCGCCGGCGGCGGAAACCATCGCCTCGCCCAGCGCCATCTCGCGCGCGGCGGTGGAGCCGAGCAGGCGAAGCGCGTTGCGATAGGCCTCGACCGCATCCCGATGGCGGCCGATGCGGTCGTAGATCGGCGCGATCACCTCCCAGCCGCGCCCGTCCTCTGGGTTGGCGGCAAGGTGGCGCTCGGCGCGGGCGACCAGTTCGAGCACGGTGTTTTCGGCCGGGTTCGCCTGCATGCGGGCGGCGAGCGGCTGCGCCGGCAGATGCGGCGAGCCGGTCGCCGCGTAGATGCCCCAGCTCGCCAGCGGAACGGCGAGCACCGCGGCCGTCGCGACGAGGCGGCCGGCGCGGCTGAAGCCCGCGCCGCCCTCCTCCCGCTCCGCCGCGGACGCCTTGAGGATGCGACGGCCGATCTCGGCGCGCGCCTCGGCGGCCTCCGTCTCGCTGATGGCGCCGCGCGCCAGGTCGCGATCAAGCTCGGCGAGCTGGTCGCGATAGACGGCAAGGTCGAAATCGGCGTCGGCAGGCGCAGCCGCGCGACCGCGCGCCAGCGGCAACAGCACCGCCATGCAGGCGAGAAGGGTCAGGAATGCGGCGGCGATCCAGAAGGGCATGACCATCAGATACTCGTTGCGCCCGCGCATGCCAATGACGAACGAGTGCGGCTTTTTGGCGATGCCGCCGCCGGCAGGACCGCCAACCCTGTCCCTGGAGAATTCCCGACGGAAAAGTGCTCACACTTTTCCTGGAATTTCTCTAAGCCAGCGGCGTCCAGCTTCCATCCGGGTTGCGGCAGGCGGCGCCGCGCGCGGTCTGCGCCCGGCCGTCGACGCTGACGGTGTGGGCATACTGGCGGCAGTTCTGCGAGCCGACGCGATAGGGCGAGCCGGCGACGACCTCGCCAAAGCCGCCGCGGTCGCCGGGCCGGCCCCAGGCGACCTTCTGCCCGGCGGGCGTGTATTCCAGCGCGCGATACTCCGCCTCAAGCGCCCGGCGGCGGTCGCGCCTGTCGAGGCCGGCCCCGACCGGCCCGGCAACCAGCCCGCCGGCCATCGCCTCGACGATGGCCGCGCCGCCATGCGGCTGCGCGCCGGCGGCAAAAGCCTGCGTGGCCGAGCCGCCGCCGTCCCCGCCCGTCGTCGAACATGCGGAAAGGGCAAGAGCCGCAATCGCCGCCGCAACCGTCACCTTCATCCTGCGCATGCCTTTCCGTTCACCTTCATCGAGAACCGTGCGCGGCCGGCTTTGGTTCCGGCCTCGCCGCCTCCGTCATTCCTGCGCGCATCGCAACGTCACCGTGGCATTCAGCCCGCCGAGCGCGGAGCGCGACAGGCCGAGCCTGCCGCCATATTCCTTGACGAGATCGGCGACGATGGCAAGGCCGAGGCCGGTTCCGGGCTTGGTCTCGTCGAGCCTGCGCCCGCGCGTCAGCGCCTCGCGCGTCCGTTCCTCGGGTATGCCGGGGCCGTCATCCTCGATGACGAGGGCGAACATGGGCTGCCGCTCGTCGCCGCCATCCGACCGCGCCACCGCCACCGCGACGGCACCGCGCGCCCACTTCATCGCATTCTCGAGCAGGTTGCCGGCGATCTCCTCCAGATCCTCCTTCTCGCCGATGAAGACGATCTCCTCGTCGGGCAGCGAGAATGTCAGCCGAATGGCGGGGTTGAGCTTGGCCATCACCCGCATCATGCGCTCCAGCGTCGCGCCGACCGGCGTGCGGAAGACGATGGTGTCGCGCTGGGCGGCCATGCGCGCTCGCTGGAGATAGTGCTCGACCTGCTGGCGCATCGAGGCGGCCTGATCGGCGATCAGCTCGCCCTTAGGGCCGCCGAGCGCGCGCGCCTCGTTGGTCAGCACGGCCAGCGGCGTCTTCAGCGAATGGGCGAGATTGCCGACCTGCGTGCGCGAGCGCTCGACGATGCGGCGGTTGCTGTCGATCAGCTCGTTGGTCTCGTTGGCGAGCGGCGCGATCTCGCGCGGGAAGTCGCCGTCGAGCCGCTGCGCAGCACCCGCCCGGATCTCGGCCAGCGAGCGGCGCACGCGCCCGAGGGGGCGCAGCCCGATCAGGATCGCCAGCGCGTTGATGGCGATCATGCCGATGCCGAACAGGGAAAGATAGAAATAGAGCTGGCGGTCGAAGGCGGCGATGTCGTCTTCCAGCTCGCTGCGGTTGCCCATGACGCGAAAGCGCGCGACGCGGTTGTCCTCGTCGAGCACGAATTCGCTTTCGAACACCTCTATCGTCTCGCCGTCCAGCCCCTCGGCGACATAGCTGCGCTGGAAGGCGGCGCTGAACGGCACCTCCTGCGGCGGCGGCGAAGCGAGCGGCTCGGTCAGCGACAGCGAGGCGAGCCGGCCCGAGACGCCGGAAACCGGCTCCACCGACCAGTACCAGCCCGAACGCGGCACGGTGAAGCGCAGGTCGCCGAGATTGGGCTGCCCTTGCAAGGCGCCGTCGTCGCTAACCCCGACCGAGCTGATGAGGTTGAAAAGATGCGCGGTCAGCAGGCTTTCGAAGCCCTGCTCGCTCGCCTGCCGGAACAGCGTCGAGATGATCGTGGCGATGACGACCAGCGCCACCAGCGCCCACAGCGTCGAGAATGCGACGACGCGGAAGGCGAGCGAGTTCGCCCGCTTTCCGAGCGCGGAGAAAAGGCCCTTGCCGCTCACGCCCTTCAAGCTCGACGACGGCGAGGCCATGGCCGCGCGCTCAATCCCGCGCCTCGCGCATGCGATAGCCCATGCCGCGCACCGTCTCGATCAGGTCGATGCCCATCTTTCGGCGCAGCCGGCCGACGAAGACCTCTATCGTGTTGGAATCGCGGTCGAAGTCCGGGTCGTAGAGATGCTCGACCAGCTCCGTGCGCGATACGACCTCGCCCATATGGTGCATGAGGTAGGCGAGCAGGCGGAATTCGTGCGAGGTCAGCTTCAGCGGCACGCCGTCGAGATCGGCCTTCGACGCCTTGGTGTCGAGGCGCAGCGGCCCGCAGATCAGCTCGGACGAGGCATGGCCCGCGGCGCGGCGGATCAGCGCGCGCAGGCGCGCCAGCACCTCCTCGATGTGGAAGGGCTTGGCGACGTAGTCGTCGGCGCCGGCGTCGATGCCGGCGACCTTGTCGCTCCAGCGGTCGCGCGCCGTCAGCATCAGCACCGGCATCTTGCGCCCGTCGCGGCGCCAGCGCTCGACCACGGATATGCCGTCCATCTGCGGCAGGCCGATGTCGAGCACGACCGCGTCATAGGGCTCGGTGTCGCCGAGGAAATGGCCTTCCTCGCCGTCATGGGCGCGATCGACGACATAGCCGGCATCGACGAGCGCGTCCGAAATCTGGCGGTTGAGATCCTTGTCGTCCTCGACAACGAGTATGCGCATGCGTCATCCGTCCCCTTGATTGGTCCCTCGATCCCGAGCCCCGATCAACGGGCCGGAACGACGATCTCGTTGCGCCGCGGCCTCTGGCCGTCCTTGGCCGGCATCAGCACCACGATGACGCAGACCTGCTGGCCGTTGCGCGTCTCGGGCGTGGCCCGAGCGAGCTGGCCGCCGGCCTGCGCCGCGTGGCGCTGGCCGATGGCATGGCAGTCGGGCGCGGCGGAAGCCGGCACGGCCAGCGAACCGGCCAGCCCGAGGCCGGCGAACAGCGCGAGCAGGGATGTGCGAAACTTTGTCATGCCAGCGTTCTAGCGCAAAGCCGCTGAATGCGGAATGAACAAAGTCGCTTTGCCTTTATCCGATCCGGTTGCGGGCGGAAATCCGGCTGACGATGGCGACCACGCCGGCAACCGCCGCGACGGCCTGAAGGATGGCGTCCGGCAGGGCCGCCGTGTCGGCGGCGTCGAGCGGAAAGCCCAGCGCGCTGGCCAGCGTCGCCGCCACCGCGATGGCCGAGGCCCAGATCGTGCGCGAAAGGTACCACGGCTTGGAAACATCCATGTCAATTCTCCTTCTTTGATAATGAGTTAGAGAGCTTGTCTCAGGTAAGAGTGAAATGCTGGCGCGCGGGCACGCCAGCCCCGGCCGCGAGGCTGACCTGGCTGATACCGATCGTGATTGCCGCCGGCCGCGACGGGAAATCCGTGGCCTGCAGCGCCGCCGGATAGGTCCAGCGCGGCCGGTCGACGTCGATCGTGCGCCGCACGGCGCCTTCCGCCGTCGCCACCGAGATCCGGTAGCGTTCGCTCTCCTCGCCGAGCGGAATGTCCTCGCCGAGCCATGAATCGGCATCGATCCGCCCGCGCCGGATCCATGACAGGTCGAGATCGCCGCCGGCTTTGCGGGCAAGGCGCATATGCGCCGGCGACAAGGGCAGTTGCGCCCGCATCCCGCCGGCCATGGTGATACCGACGAAATAGGGCGGACCGAAATCCTTGCCCGAGGGGCCGATCCGCCAGTTGAGCGGCAGGCCGGCAAGCTCCGGCGCCAGCCCGGCCGCGACCACCGCCTCGTCCAGAACGACGAAGGGCGCGCCGGGAGAAAAACCGGACATGGCCGCGTCGAGCGTGCCCGACTGGCCACGCAGCAGCAGCGTCAGTTCCCAGACCGAGGGTGCGATCTCCTCGGCCCGCCCGAACTGGAGCACCTCCCACGCCCCGCCGTCGGCGCGGATCGCGGCGGTGTTGGCGCCGTTCATCAGGGCGTCCGTGGCAACGCTGGCGAGCGCGCCGCCATGGAGCGCGACGACGATCCTGCCGCCTCGGTCCCAACGCCCTTCGAACAGGCCGGCATCGGCTTCGATCACCTCGCCCAGCGTCGCTTCCAGCGGCACGGTGGCGGTGTGGATATAGCCGTCCTCGCGCGGCGAAGAGTAGACGAGCTGGGTGCGCCACGGCCGGGCGAAGGCCGTGACCTTGAACTGCTCGTGCGGCTGCGCGCCCGGCAGCATCGGCAAGTCGAGGAAAAGCGCATGCGGCGCCCCGACCACGCCCGCCTGCGGCCGCGCCGGCGCCATCCGCCCCGAGCGCCACGGCGTCGGCACGGTGCGCACGAGCCGGCGCGCGCGGACCCCGCGCACGGCACCGACCTCGACCTCGGCGACGAGAAAGGCGCCCTGCTCCGCCGGCAGCGACACCAGCGCCCCCGGCGCGACGTCGATGCGGGATGGCGGTACGGCGAAGCCGACGCTCTCGCGGGCGGCGCGGCGGCGCCGGCCCCAGTCGGCCAGCAGCGCCTCGGCCGCCCCCGCTTCGAGGAAACCGGGAAAGGAGATCGCCTCGCTGCCGCTGCCCGCGTCTCCCGGCTGGGCGAAGCGGACGCGCGCGGCCTGATAATCGCGGAACGGATCGGCGAAGGACAATTCGGTCTCGCGCGGCACGTCACGCTCGGGCGCGCGCACCCGCTCGACGGTCGCGCCGCTCTCCGCCATCACCAGTTCACCGAGCGTCACCGCCGCTGTGCCCGGCGAAAGCTCGTCGCCAAGCTCGATCACGCCGCCGTCGTCACGCACCGCGACCCCGAACAGCTCGACCAGCGGTTCGAGCGCGGCCCGCGCCGTCAGCGGCCGGTCGACGACATAGCCGGCTATACTGCCGCCGCCTTGCGTCGCGTCGCTTCCCGCAAGGCCGTGGTCGGCGAGGATCGCGGCAAACAGGTTGCCGGTCAGCATGCTTGAAAGCCGTCCGTTCAGCCAGTGGCCGCGATGCCAGTTGTCGCCGTCGCGCCATGTCCCGGTCATTGCCGGAAAGGCCGGAAACGGCCGCGCGTCCCATGCCCATACGCAGATATGGGCCGGGTCCACCATCCGCCCGCCATAGACGGGCGACACCGGGTTGGCGGCGGGGTCGAAATGCGGGCTTTGCGGATCCCAATGGTCGAAATGCGCTTCGAGGAAGCGCACCTGCATCGCGTCCGACCGCCCGCCGGACGAGAAATAGGGCAAGGCATTCTCCGACGATTTCGCATCGGGAAACACGTTGGGCTGGTTCGCTCCCTTGTCGACGGCCGGACAGCCGAGCTCGGTGAACCGGATCGGCTTCCCGCATGGCTGCCATGGCGTCGGGGCCGGCTTCTCGACGCCGCCGACGCGATCGAAATGCCGGTTTTCCCACCAGCCGCGCAGGTCCTTGTAGCGGAACACCCACGGCTTGCCGTGAGCGCCATCGGTGATCGGCGTGCGCAGGCGCGCCACGCGCGCGGCCGCGTCGGCATAGTACCAGTCGAAGCCCTCGCCGGCGGCGATCTGGCCGCGCAGGCCGTCGCGGTCGCACGGCCCACGGAACCCGTCCGGATTGCCGCCGGCATAATCGCCGTCGCGCCAGTCGCAGAGCGGCATGTAGTTGTCGATGCCGACCGAGGTGATCGCCGGATGCGCCCAGAGCGGGTCGAGATGGAACAGCACGTCGCCGGAACCGTCCGCCGGCTGATAGCCGAAATACTCGCTCCAGTCGGCGCCGTAGGTGATGTCGGTCTCGCTGCCCAGGATCGCCCGAGCCTCGCCGGCAAGCGTCCCCAGCGCCTCGACGAAGGGAAAGGCGCCTTCCGCGTCGCGCAGCGTCGTCAGCCCGCGCAGCTCGGAGCCGATCAGGAATGCGTCGACCCCACCGGCCAGCGCCGCCAGATGCGCGTAATGCAGGACGAAGCGGCGATAGCCCCAGTCGGCGGACGGCCCGGAGAACCCGACCCCGCCGCTCGCGGCCGTGAAATCGCCCGGCAGCGCGCCGCCGCAGAAGGCGGCGATCTGCGCGCGCGCAGCCTCCGTCCTGTCGGCGCTGCCCGGCCTTGACGGCGCGGGATCGCAGGTGATGCGCCCGCGCCAGGGAAAGGCCGGCTGGCTTTCACCGCCATAAGGGTCGGGAAGTCCGTTGCCCGCCGCAATGTCCATCATAACAAAGGGATAGAGCGCGACCTTGAGGCCCCTTGCCCTGATCTCGGCGATGCACTCGATCACCGAGCGGTCGGTCGGCGTGCCGCCGCTGCTGGACGCCCCGTCCACCTTTGACGCCACGGCTGCCGACTGGCGCGAAACGCCCGATACCCGCCACGGCTCCGACCATCCGGCCGGGTCGCCGTCGGCGACCATCGGTCTCAACCGGCAGTGGCCGGCGCGCAAATCGTCGCCGAACCAGGCGACGATCACCGCCACCTCCTCAAGCGCCGGGCACAGCGCCTGCAACTCGTCGAGCGAGGCGACTACGTCGGCGCGCGCGAACAACACGTTGCGGTTGACCGTCTCGGTCACGCCCGGCCGCATGACGCGCGTGACGGCGCGCGGCGACAGCCCGTATTCGGTCGATCCCGGCAGCAGCGCCACCGAGCGTATCCGCCGGTTCAGTCCGCCGACCGGCCGCACCACCTCGAACTGGAATTGCGGGATGCGGTTGCCGTAAGCCCCGATCGGGAACCGCTCGAACACGACATAGGCCGTGCCGCGATAGGCCGGCGCGTTGCCGGCGCCCTGCCGCGCCGCGATCAGCGGGTCGGCGGGCTGGTCCTGCGTGCCGCGATGGACGCGCAGCGTCACGTCGTCGAGGTCGAGCTCGCGCCCGTCGGCCCAGACGCGCTTGACGCAGCCGATCTCGCCTTCGCACAGGGCGAGCGCGACATTGGCGAAATAGGAATAGGTCGTCACCTTCGGGCCGCCCTTGCCGCCCTGGCGCTCGGTCTTGCGCGCTTCCTCGAAGCGCGTCGCCCAGATGATGTCGCCGCCGATCCGCACCGTGCCGTAGACGCGGGCGAGCGGCGCGCCCTCCTCGGCCGTGAACGGGCGCATGGCGGCGAGCCGCGGCCCCTCGATGCGCTGCGTGCTCGCCAGCAGGCTGCGATCGACCGCATAGCCCGCCATCGCCCCCAGCGCCGAGCCGATGGCGCTGCCGATCGGGCCGAACAGGCTGCCGATGAAGGCGCCGGCCGATTGCAGGATGACTGTCGACATTCATTCCACTCCGGGAAAGGCGAAGACGCCGGCGATCTTGCGCCGCCATTGGGCGATCAGCGGCGAGACCATGACCGCATGCCCCTCATAGGCGTGAAGGAAGGTCTCCCCGCCCAGAAGGATGCCGAGATGCTTGGCCGCGTGGCGCGGCCGCCAGCGGAAGACGAGGATGTCGCCCGGCAGCGCACACAATGGCGGCGCGCGGCGTCGAGCAGCGGGTCGCCCGCCCCCGCTTCCGCCCAGTCCGGCGAATAGGGGCCGGGCCGCTCCGGCTCGCCGCCATAGACGGCACGCCACACCCCGCGCACGAGGCCGAGGCAGTCGCACCCCACCCCCTTGCGCGACCCCTGATGGCGATAGGGCGTGCCGAGCCACGTCATCGCCTCGGCGATGACGGCCGCGCGCTCCGGTGCGGGTTGGAGCCGGCCGCTCATTCGACCAGCACCCCGCCGTCGAACGCCATGCCCTCGGTGACATAGGCATAGGCCGCGTCGTTGCCCGGCAGGTGGGGAAAGCCCCTGAAATTCACCGGGTTGGAGAACTTCGCCTTGCAGGTGGCAAAGCGCTTGTCGCGCCCCGCCCTGACCGTGAAACGGTCGCCCGGCACGGGCGAAGGCTCGTCCGCCGGCAAGGTCAGAAACACGTCGCCGCCGGCAATCGCGTGCTCGACCACCGCCATCGTCCGCCCGGCGAGCGCGCCGCTCTCGAGGTCGATCTCGCCGAAGGCGAACCAGCCCGGCTCGAAGCTCGCCAGCCCGTCCACCAGCAGCGTCGCCGGCGCGATCAGCGCCGCCACCTCGCCCGCACCGGTGAAGGCGCTGCCGGAAAGATCGACGCCGCAACGTGCATCGCCGAGGCGGGCGTCGCAATTGCGGCGCAGATAACGCCCGTTCGGCCGGTCCAGGCTCGCCGCCACGCTTTCGAGCTCGGCAACAAAGCGGCCGTCGGCGCGCGAAATACGGCCGATCACGGCTTTTCGGATCGACGCCACCCGCGAAGGATCGCTCCAGTCGACCAGCAGCGTCTCGACGCTCGCGCCGTCGAACAGGCCGGCGTCGATATCCTGCGCATTCAGCACGTCGGAAGACAGCGCCCCCTCGATGTCGACGGTATCGACCGCCATGCCGAGCGAGGCGCGCGCTTCCGCCTGGGTGAAACCGCTCTGCGGCTCGCACGCCAGCCCATCGACGGTAAGGCGGGCATCGTGGTCGGTGAAACCGAACACCTTGCCGTCGCGGCGCTCCAGCCGCCAGCAATGGCACAGGGTGGTGCAGTCCCGCATTTCGAAAGGGATGTCGCTCATGGCTCGATCTCGACGATGGGAATGGAAGGGATTTGCCCGGCCTTGAAGGCCGACAGGCTGATGGCGATGCGCTCGACGTCGAAGCGCGCGGGCAGGTCGAACTCGAAGCCGGCCGTTACCTCCGCGCCCGGCGGCGGGATCGCGCCCGGCGCGAAGGTGACGGTTCCCGCCGCGTGATCGACCGAGAACTGCGCCGCCCGCTCCACTCCGCCGACCGCGACGCGCACGCTGCCCGCCACCGGCTTGCGGACCGGCCTGAGATAGGCGTCCTCGCCCTCGCCATAGCGTTTGACGAGCTGGAAGGTGGCGCGCACGCCGTCGCCCTGCCCTAGCGCCTGGTCGAGCGGGCCGGGCGTTGCGTCCGGCGCGCAGGATTTCATGTCGAACGGATCGCGAAAGCGGAAACCATGATAGGAGCCGCGCCGCGCCTCGAAGAAGGAAACGATGTCATAGAGGTCGGCGAGCGAGCGCACCCCGGTCCCGGCGTCGAAATGGCGGCGCGAATGCGCCAGCCGCAAATTGCGTTTCTCGCGGCCGGAGGTCAGCGCCACGATCTCGACGCGTCGCTCCGGCCCGCCCGTCGCGCCGAAGGAGACGGCGACGGGAAAGCGCACATCATGAAAGGCGTCCATGTCCGCGTCCCCGCTCACAGCGACCGCGCGCCGCGCGCCACGGCCCGCGCCAGCATGCCCGTCACCTGCGCCTCGGACTTGCGGAACGAGGCGGCATCGGTCGCGGTAACGTTGAAGACGACATTGACCGCGGCCCCGCCGCCACCACCACCGGCGGCAGCGACACCCAGCCGCCCGTCGGCCCCGCGTCGCAGCGGCAGGATCGCCTCCGCACCCGCCTCGCCCATCACGCCGAGCGAGCGCCCAAGCGGAAAATAGGTCGGCGCGGCAACGACGCCGCCCGAGGCGAAAGGCGTCGCGCCCGGCACCACCCCGCCCTTGACGAAGGGCATGATGCCCTTGAACAAGCCGGAGAACAGGCTCCCGGTCAGGTCGCCCAGCGGCTTCAGCCCCTGCGACAGCGCCATGCCGGCAAGGTTCATGCCGATCTGCCGCAGCACGTCGTCAAGCGACCTGCCGCTGACTGCCGCGGCAGCCAGCGATCCGGTCAACTGGCGCCCGAACGAGCCGGCCAGCTTTTCGAGATTGGCCAGCGCGTCGGCAAAGGGGCGTGTGTCCGCCTCCAGCCTGACCTCGACCGGCGCCATCGTCTCCGCCATCGTCATCTTGCTCCATCAATTGTCGGGAAACAGCGCCATCAGCGCCTCGACCGCCTCGCGCCCCGGCGGCCGCGCCGCCTCGCCGCCGCCGTAAAGGCGCACGGCGAGCGCCAACTCGCGCGGCGTCATCGCCCAGAAGTCGCGCGGCGAAAGCCGCAGCAGGCCCAGCCCCAGGGCGATGACATCGTCCCATGGAAACCGGCGCGCCTCGCCCGCCGCGGCGCTCAAGGGTCGGCGTTCTCCGCGCCCGCGAACGTCACCGCAAGAAGCTTGGCCGCGAT
>DAOMOI010000030.1:0-12401 GCA_035444225.1 Aquamicrobium sp.
CATCCTGACCAGCCTCGCCTTCGGCAGCCGCATCGCGCCCGACGACATCTATCTCGAAGGCATCTCCAACATCACGCAGGCCGACATCCGCGCAGCGAGCGAGCTCGGCTATCGCATCAAGCTGCTCGGCGTCGCTCAGCGCACCGATGACGGCATCGAGCAGCGCGTGCACCCGACCATGGTGCCGACGGCCTCGGTGATCGCGCAGGTCAACGGTGTCACCAATGCGGTGGCGATCGAGACCGATATCGTCGGCGAGCTCCTGCTTTCCGGCCCCGGCGCCGGCGGCAACGCCACCGCGTCCGCCGTGATCGGCGATATCGCCGATATCGCCAAGAGCCGGCCCGGCTTCCAGCACGGCCCGGTTTTCGGACGCCCGGCGGGCGAGCTCGCGCCTTACGAGCGCGCGCCGATGCGCACCCACGAGGGCGGCTATTTCATCCGGCTCACCGTCCACGACCGGCTCGGCGTGTTCGCGGCCATCGCCGGCCGCATGGCCGAGAACCGCATCTCGCTCGAATCCATCGTCCAGCACGCCGACGGCACCAACGGCACGAGCGAGAAGACCGTCATCCTCGTCACCCACGAGACCACCGAGGCCGCCGTGCGCAAGGCGGTGGACGGCATCACCGAGGACGGCCACCTGACGACCAAGCCGCAGGTCATCCGCATCGAGCGTCCGGCGTGAGGTCATCCACCCGTCATTCAATCGATTGATCTTGGGACGGGCGGCGAATCGCCCTTGCGGGCGCGGCACCTCTTTGACAAAAGAGCCGCAATCACGCGACGCAACCCACTGATCTTTCGCAAGGTTCGACACCATGTCCAAAGCGGCCCCGTCCGGTCTCGCCCATTCTGGCCTTGATCGTATCCTCACCCTCGAACTGGTGCGCGTCACCGAGCGCGCTGCGGTTGCAGCCGCACGCTTGCGCGGGCGGGGCGACGAGAAGGCCGCAGATCAGGCGGCGGTGGACGCCATGCGCGCCGAGCTGAACCGCCTGCCGATCAAGGGCACCGTCGTCATCGGCGAGGGCGAGCGCGACGAGGCGCCGATGCTCTATATCGGCGAGGAGGTCGGCACCGGCGACGGGCCGGAGGTCGACATCGCGCTCGATCCGCTCGAAGGCACGACGATCTGCGCCAAGAACCTGCCGAATTCGCTCGCGGTCATCGCCATCGCCGAGAAGGGCAGCCTGCTCTACGCGCCCGACGTCTATATGGACAAGATCGCGGTCGGCCCCGGCTATCCGGCCGGCATCGTCGATATCGACGCAGCCCCGCAGGAGAACATCCAGAACCTCGCCAAGGCCAAGGGTGTGCCGGTTTCCGAGATCACCGCCTGCATCCTCGACCGTCCGCGCCATGCCCGCCTGATTGAGGCGGTGCGGGCCACGGGCGCGGCGATCCGGCTGATCGGCGACGGCGACGTCGCCGGCGTCATTCACACCACCGATCCGGCCGAGACCGGCATCGACATCTATATGGGCACCGGCGGCGCGCCCGAGGGCGTGCTGGCTGCCGCCGCGCTGCGCTGCATCGGCGGCCAGATGCAGGGCCGCCTCCAGCTGAACAGCGAGGACAAGATCGCCCGCGCCGCCAAGATGGGCATCTCCGACCCGAACAAGGTCTATACGATGGAGGAGATGGCGCGCGGCGACGTGCTGTTCGCCGCCACCGGCGTCACCGACGGCAACATGCTGTCGGGCGTCAAGTTCGGCCGCGACGTGATCCAGACCCACACCATCGTCATGCGCTCGTCCTCGGGCACGGTGCGCGAGATCAAGGCGCGGCACCAGGACCTCGACAAGTTCTGATTCCCGAAGGCGCTGGCTCGTCCGGCTGGCGCCCGCTACATCAGCCCGAACCACCAGGTCGCGAGGCCGAGGAAGGCGAAGAAGCCGACGACGTCGGTGATCGTGGTGACGAACACGGCGGAGGCCACGGCCGGGTCGGCGCCGAAGCGGTCGAGCAGCAGCGGGATCAGGATGCCGGCCAGCGCCGCCACCAGCATGTTGACGACCATGGCCGTGGCGATGATGCCGCCGAGCTGCGGATTGTCGAACCAGAAGCCGGCGACAAGCCCGACCAGCGTGGCGAAGATCGCGCCGTTCAGGAGGCCGACGCCGATCTCGCGGCGGATGATGCGCCCGGCATTGTAGATGTCGAGGTCCTTGGTCGCCAGCGCCCGCACGGTCACGGTCATGGTCTGCGAGCCGGCATTGCCGCCCATGCCGGCGACGATGGGCATCAAGACGGCAAGCGCGACGATCTCCTGGATCGTGGCGTCGAACAGGCCGATCACCGAGGCCGCGACGAAGGCCATGACGAGATTGACCATCAGCCACGGCACGCGCGAGCGCGAGGCCGCGAGCACGGTGTCGGACAGCTCCTCGTCGCCGACGCCGCCGAGGCGCATCAGGTCCTCCTCCGCCTCCTGCTGGATGACGTCGACCACGTCGTCGATGGTCAGCACGCCGACGAGGCGCTCGTTCTCGTCGACCACGGCCGCCGAGAGAAGGTCGTACTGCTCGAACTCGTGCGCCGCGTCCTCCTGGTCCATGGTGGCGGGGATCGCGTGGCGCGTCTCGTGCATCACCTCCTCGATCTTGACGCTGCGCCGCGTGCGCAGGATGCGGTCGAGATCGACGGCGCCGAGCAGGCGGAAGGAGGGGTCGATGACGAAGATCTGGCTGAACGAGTCGGGAAGGTTGCGGTCCTCGCGCATGTAGTCGATGGTCTGGCCGACGGTCCAGAACGGCGGCACGGCGACGAACTCGGTCTGCATGCGCCGGCCGGCGCTCTCGTCGGGATAGTCGAGGGCCCGGCGCAGCCGCACGCGCTCGGTGAAGGGCAGCTTGGCGAGGATGGCCTCGCGGTCCTCGTCGGGGAGGTCCTCGAGGATGTAGACCGCGTCGTCGGAATCGAGCTCCTGCACAGCCAGCGCGAGCTGGTCGTCGGGCATCGACTCGACGATGTCGAGGCGGATCGCCTCGTCCACCTCGGTCAGCGCCGAGAAGTCGAAATCCTCGCCCATCAGCGCGACGAGCGCGTGGCGCTGCTCGGGCAGGAGGGCTTCGAGCAGGTCGCCGACTTCCGATTCGTGCAGCGCGCCGACGTCGCGGCGCAGAGTCAGCGTGTCGCGATCGGCGATCGCGGCGCCGACATGGGCGAGGAAGGACGAGCGCACCACGCCGTTGTCGTCGTAGATCGAGGCGGTCGCCTCGGGCGCAGTCTCGTCCTCGGGCGGCAAGTCATGCGGTTCGTCCAAGATCGCCTCCCTTGCCGGTTCGGTTGCAGCTTCCGGTCAGGGCACTAGCCCGACTTGATGACGAACGCAAAACGATTCACGCCGGTTTCGCTTCGGCAACGTCCATGCGCCTCAGAGGTTGCGGATCGTCTCAGAGGGCGGACAGCCCGGCCTTGAACCGTCTCGCATTGCCGACATAGCCCATGGCGGCCATTTTCAGCCGCTCGACGGCGTCGGCGTCGAGCTCGCGCACGGCGCGCGCCGGCGAGCCGACGATCAGCGAATTGTCCGGGAAGACCTTGCCTTCCGTGACCAGCGCGCCGGCGCCGACAAGGCAGTTGTTCCCGATCTTCGCGCCGTTGAGCACGATGGCCCCCATGCCGATCAGCGTGCGGTTGCCGATGGTGCAGCCATGGACGATCGCGCGGTGGCCGATGGTGCAATCCTCGCCCACGGTCAGCGGGAAGCCGATATCCGTGTGCATCACCGTATGCTCCTGCACGTTGGAGCGGTCGCCGATGGTGATTCGCTCGTTGTCGCCGCGCAGCACGGCGCCGAACCAGATGCCGACATCGCGCCCGAGACGGACATTGCCGACGACATGGGCGTCGGGGGCGATCCACGCGGTGTCGGGATCGTCGAGATGCGGCGCAATCCCGTCGAGCGAATAAACCGGCATGACCTGTCCTCCTGTTCGGCTGCCCCTATCCATAGAAGCGCGCGGCGCCGGAAGGCAAGGGCAGGGCACGCGCCGGCATCGGCATTTACCCGGCATTTACCATGCGGCCGCATTGTCGTTTGCGACAGAGAGGTGCGGGACGTGCCATCGCCAGCCATCGTCGGCGCCACCGAAGGCGCTCCCCTGACCGTGCGGACGGGCTTCGCGCGCAAGCTATTCTACGGCTTCGCCGCGCTGGCGCTCCTGTCGCTCGCCATCAGCCTGGCGGGCCGGTGGGCGGGCCAAGCGATCCTGATGGGCGGGCACAGCGACGACACCTCTTCACGCGAGATCGTCATCGGCAACGACGTGCTCGCCGTTCCGGCCAACATGATCCGCTTCGAGGCGGCGCGGCGCGACGGCGCCGCCGGCCGGCTCGACCTTTACGTGCGCTGGCCGCAGATGGACGGCTACAGCCGCGCGGCGAGCGACGCCTTCAACCATGTCGACGGCGACAGGAGCATCATTTTCGTGACGCTCGAGCCGCGCATGATGTCGCGCGACATGAGCAGCCGTTTCGATCCGATCTATAGCCTGCTGATCGAGGGCGAGGCGCGGCCCGGCCCCGGCGGTCTCGCCATCCACCGCTTTTCGCCCGAATCCGGCTATGTCGACGAGGTGCTGGCCGTGGCCGAACGGCCGGGCGAGGAGCCGTTCGTCATGCGCTGCCTTGCGGGCGCGGCGGCGAAGCAGTCGCTCGCCCCTTGCGAGCGCGACATCCATGTCGGCAAGGATCTGAGCCTCGTCTACCGCATGCCGCCGGGGCTGGCGGGCGAATGGCGCGCGGTCGAGGCGGCCGTGCGCGCGCTGGCCGGCAGGCTGCTGGGCGAGGGCGGCTGATTCCCCGCGTCCGGTCAGACCTCGACCCTTTGGCGCACGCGCGCTTCCTCGCCGAACACCTTGAGATAGCGGGCGATCTCGGCCGGGTCGCCGGTCGCCTTTTCCGGGTTGTCGGACAGCTTCACCGCCGGGCGGCCGTTGGCGCTCGTCACCTTGCAGACCAGCGAGATCGCCTTGAGCGCGTCGTTGCGGTCGGGCGCGCAGTCCTTGAAGTCGTTGGTCAGGTTGGTGCCCCAGCCGAACGACATCCGCACCTTGCCGCGGAAATGCTGGTACGCCTCGACTATGGTGTCGACGTCGAGCCCGTCGGAGAAGATCAGCAGCTTTTCCTTCGGGTCGCGGCCGTGCGCGCGCCACCAGTCGATGATGCGCTCGCCGCCCTCGATGGGCGGGGCGCTGTCGGGGCGAAAGCCCGTCCAGTCCGCGACCCAGTCTGGCGCGTCGCGCAGGAAGGAGGCGGTGCCGAAGGCGTCCGGCAGCACGATCAGCAGGTTACCGCCGTAATAACGCTGCCAGTCCTGCAATACGCGATAGGGCGAGGCGCGCAGCTCCTCGTCGGAAGCGGTCAGCGCCGCCAGCACCATCGGCAGCTCATGCGCGTTGGTGCCGAGCGCCTCGAGGTCGGTGTCCATGGCCAGGAGCACGTTCGACGTGCCGGTGAACGACTCGCCGATGCCCTCCTTCAGCGCCTCGACGCACCAGCGTTGCCACAGGAAGGAATGGCGCCGGCGGGTGCCGAAGTCGGAAATGCGCAGGTCGGGATATTTCTTCAGCTTCTCGACCTTCTCCCACACCTTGGCCTTGGCGCGGGCATAGGTGACGTCGAGCGCGAACGGCCCCATCGACTTCAGCGCCGCGCGGCTGCGCAGCTCGTTGATGATGGCGAGCGCGGGGATCTCCCACATCGTCGTGTCGTGCCAGCGGCCGTAGAAATGCAGCTCGTACTGGCCGTCGCGCCGGGAAAGCTCGTATTCGGGCAGGCGGAAGCCTTCGAGCCAGGTCAGGAAATCCGGCTCGAAGATCTGCTTGCGGCCGTAGAAGGTGTTGCCCGCCAGCCAGATCATCTCCTTCTTGGTGAAGCGCAGCGTGCGGGCGTGGTCGAGCTGGGCGCGCAGCTCCTGCTCGTCGATCTCGTCGGCCAGCCTGACCGAGGTGGTGCGGTTGATGAGCGAGAAGGTAGCGTCGACATCGCGGTAGACGCCCCAGATCATCTGCAGCATCAGAAGCTTGTAGAAATCCGTGTCGAGCAGGCTGCGCACGATCGGATCGAGCTTCCAGGTGTGGTTGTAGACCCTGCGGGCGATGTCGGTCTTGGGCATGTTCGGGCGCCTCGGCTCCAGTGGCGCGCAAGCGGAAAGGATGCGCGCCCTCTTGTCAATCGGGCACATGGAAGCGCCGGGCGACAATCGCTTGCGCCAGCGGCCGGGACGCCGGACAAAGCGCCTATCTGCGGGCGCGGATCAGCGTCTTGCCGTCGCCGTCGAGCACGAGAAGCTTGCCGTCCTCGCCGACGCGCCAGCTCTTCGCCTGCGGAAAGGCGGCGAACAGCGCCCCTTGCAGCCTCGACTGCGGCTCGGGGCAGGCCATCAGCGTCGCGGCGGCGTTGCCGAAGGAGATCGCGGCGCCGTCGAGCGTGTAAGGCCCGCGATAGGAGTTGCACAGCCGGCCGGAGAAGGCGCCGTCGGCGAAGGCGATGCTGGCCGGGAAATCGCCGGTGACCGTCTCGCCGCCGACGTCCTCGATGCGCCATTCGCCCTCGATGGCCTCGGCCGACGGCGCTTCGTCGTCTTCATCGGCCGTCGCGGGCTCTCCCTGCTGCTGCGAAAGCCTGATCGTACCGACATCGACGGAGGCTGCCGCCGTGTCCACCTCGACGGGCCCGGAAAGCCAGCGCGGCTGCGAATCGACCTCGATGGCGCCGTGCAGCACATAGGCCGTACCGGCATCGAGATGCGCGCGCGGCACTTCGAGCGAAAACGCCACCGGAACCTGCCGGCCGTCGAGCGCAATGCGCGTCCCGGCGGTGGCGGAAGCGTCATCGGCCGCGCCGGCGGGCTTCAGCTCGACGGTCGCCACGGCGTCGCCGGGCAGGGCGATGCGTTGCAGATAGGTCAGCTCGCCCCGGATCGTCAGCATCGGCTCGTTGCCGTCGGCAAGAGCGGGCAGGGCGGCGGCGACGCCGAGCGCGGCGAGCATGAGACGGCGGCGGGTGGCGAGGGAACGAAACACGGGCGGCACTCCATTGAAGGCGTCAGTTTGCGCCATATATGTTCCTCATACAATGAATGGCGGATGAACGCGCCGGCCGTTCCGCCGGCGTGGCGAAGGTGCCGGCGATGATCCATGTCTGCCCGATGAGCAAGGTCGACGAGACGGTGTCGCGCTCGGGCGCGGCGCATCTGGTGACGCTGCTCGCCGCCGGCACCGACTTCGCCCGTCCGGCCGCCATTTCCGAGCGGAACCATCTCTGCCTGTGGATGAACGACATCGCCGAGATGCGGGCGGGCCTCGTCGTACCGGGCAGGGACCATGTCGAGCGGTTGCTCGCCTTCGCCCGGAGCTGGAACCGGCAGCGCCCGCTCGCCGTCAACTGCTATGCCGGCATCAGCCGCTCGACGGCGGCCGCCTATATCGTCGCGGCGGCGCTGGCGCCGGAACGCGACGAGGCGGAGCTGGCATGGACGCTGCGGCTCGCCGCGCCCTCGGCGACGCCCAATCCCGCCCTCGTGCGACATGCTGACGCGCTGCTCGGGCGACAGGGGCGGATGGTCGCCGCGATCGCCGCGATCGGCCGGGGCGAGGATGCCTATGAAGGCGCGCCGTTTATTTTGTCGCTTCGGGATTGACGCTGCGCAACATCGGGGAAGGTTTGACTTGCTTCGCGTCGGCGGCTGCGCTAACCCTCGCCGCGTCGCAGCAAGCCTGCGCCGTGCGGGGGCCGGCGGGAATTCTGTCGCCATGACGCTTCCCGTTTCGGTGTTATAGTGCCCAATGCGGCGGAACGTCGGCAAGCCAACGGAAAGACCATGAGCGAGCTACTCGGTTCCTATCTGCCCATCGTCATCTTCATCGGCGTGGCGCTGGTCGTCGCCGTGGCGCTGGTCGTCGCGCCGTTCCTGATCGCCTACAGCAATCCCGACCCGGAGAAGCTCTCCGCCTACGAATGCGGCTTCAACTCGTTCGACGACGCGCGCATGAAATTCGACGTGCGCTTCTATCTGGTCGCGATCCTGTTCATCATCTTCGACCTCGAAGTGGCATTCCTGTTCCCGTGGGCGGTGTCCTTCGCCGATATCGGCTGGTTCGGCTTCTGGTCGATGATGGTTTTCCTCGGCGTGCTGACCATCGGCTTCGTCTATGAGTGGAAGAAGGGAGCCCTGGAATGGGATTGACCGATCGCTCCGCCACGCTCGTCGCCCCGCGCCCGAGGGGCGTCCTCGACCCCGCGACCGGCAAGCCCGTGGGCGCGGACGACCGCTTCTTCGGCGACCTGAACAACGAGCTTTCCGACAAGGGCTTCCTCGTCACCTCGTCGGAGGCGCTGATCACCTGGGCGCGCACCGGCTCGCTGATGTACATGACCTTCGGCCTCGCCTGCTGCGCGGTCGAGATGATCCATTCGGCCATGCCGCATTACGACAGCGAGCGCTTCGGCATCGCCCCGCGCGGCTCGCCGCGCCAGTCGGACGTGATGATCGTCGCCGGCACGCTGACCAACAAGATGGCGCCGGCGCTGCGCAAGGTCTACGACCAGATGCCGGAGCCGCGCTACGTCATCTCGATGGGCTCCTGCGCCAATGGCGGCGGCTACTACCACTATTCCTATTCGGTGGTACGCGGCTGCGACCGCGTGGTGCCGGTCGACATCTACGTTCCCGGCTGCCCGCCCACGGCCGAGGCGCTGCTCTACGGCATCCTTCTTCTCCAGAAGAAGATTCGCCGCACCGGCTCGATCGAACGGTAGGAGAAGGCGCGTGAGCGAAGCCCTTTACGATCTCTCCGCCTATCTGCGCGAGCGCCTCGGCGCGAAGGTGGCCGACGCGACGATCGCCTATGGCGAGCTGACGCTGACGGTCGAGCCCGCCGACATCGTCGACGTGCTGACCTTCCTGCGCGACGACGCGCAATGCCAGTTCGTCTCCTTCATCGACATTTCGGGCGCGGACTATCCGGCGCGGGAGCGCCGCTTCGACGTCCTCTACCACCTGCTTTCGCCGCGCCAGAACCTGCGCATCCGCGTCAAGGTCCAGACCGACGAGGACACGCCCGTGCCCTCCGCAACGGCCGTCTATGCCGGGGCCGAGTGGTTCGAGCGCGAGGTGTTCGACCTTTACGGCGTGCTGTTCTCCGGCCACCCGGAACTGCGCCGCATCCTGACCGACTACGGCTTCGAGGGGCATCCGCTGCGCAAGGATTTCCCCGTCACCGGCTTCGTCGAGGTGCGCTACGACGACGAGTTGAAGCGCATCGTCTACGAGAAGGTCGAGCTGAAGCAGGAATTCCGCAATTTCGACTTCCTGTCGCCCTGGGAAGGCACGGACTACGTGCTGCCCGGCGACGAGAAAGCAAAGACGAACTGAGGCGGATCATGCCTGAAACCGCAGTCCGAAACTTCAACATCAACTTCGGCCCGCAACATCCTGCGGCGCACGGCGTTTTGCGTCTCGTGCTCGAGCTGGACGGCGAGGTGGTGGACCGTGCCGACCCGCATATCGGCCTGCTGCATCGCGGCACCGAGAAGCTGATGGAGCAGAAGACCTATCTCCAGGCGGTGCCCTATCTCGACCGGCTCGACTATTGCGCGCCGATGAACCAGGAGCACGCCTTCGCGCTCGCCACCGAGCGGTTGCTCGGCATCGAGGTGCCGCGCCGCGGCCAGGTCATCCGCGTGCTCTACAGTGAGATCGGCCGCATCATGTCGCACATCCTCAACGTGACGACGCAGGCCATGGACGTCGGCGCGCTGACCCCGCCGCTGTGGGGCTTCGTCGAGCGCGAGAAGCTGATGGTGTTCTACGAGCGCGCCTCCGGCTCGCGCATGCACGCGGCCTATTTCCGCCCCGGCGGCGTGCACCAGGACCTGCCCGAGCGGCTGATCGAGGACCTCGGCAAGTGGGTCGATCCGTTCCTCAAGGCGGTCGACGACCTCGACGTGCTCCTGACCGAGAACCGCATCTTCAAGCAGCGCAACGTCGATATCGGCGTGGTCAGCCTCGACGATGCCTGGGCGCGCGGCTTCTCCGGCGTCATGGTGCGCGGCTCGGGCGCGGCGTGGGATTTGCGCAAGTCGCAGCCCTACGAGTGCTATGCCGAGATGGATTTCGACGTTCCGGTCGGCAAGAACGGCGACTGCTACGACCGCTACCTGATCCGCATGGAAGAGATGCGCCAGTCGGCGAAGATCATTCGCCAGTGCGTCGAGCTGCTGCTCGGCAAGGACCGGGTCGGTCCGGTTTCCTCGGTGGACGGCAAGGTGGTGCCGCCGAAGCGCGGCGAGATGAAGCGCTCGATGGAGGCGCTCATCCACCACTTCAAGCTCTATACCGAGGGCTATCGCGTGCCGGCGGGCGAGGTCTATGCCGCCGTCGAGGCGCCGAAGGGCGAATTCGGCGTCTACCTCGTCTCCGACGGCACCAACAAACCCTATCGCTGCAAGCTGCGCGCGCCCGGTTTCGCGCATCTGCAGGCGATGGACTTCCTGTGCCGGGGCCACATGCTGGCCGACGTTTCCGCCATCCTCGGCTCGCTCGACATCGTGTTCGGTGAGGTTGACCGTTAATGTCCAACCGTCGTCTCGCAGAGGAATCGGTCCAGCCGCAGAGCTTCTCCTTCAACGGGGAGAACGCGGCATGGGCGCAGGAGGTGATCGGCCGCTATCCGATCGGGCGTCAGGCCTCGGCGGTGATCCCGCTTCTGATGCGCGCGCAGGAGCAGGACGGCTGGGTCACCCGCGCCGCGATCGAGCATGTCGCCGACATGCTCGGCATGCCCTATATCCGCGCGCTCGAGGTCGCGACCTTCTACACCCAGTTCCAGATCAAGCCTGTCGGCACCCGGGCTCACATTCAGGTGTGCGGCACCACGCCCTGCATGCTGCGCGGCGCGGAGGACCTGAAGCGCGTCTGCCGCGAGAAGATCCATCCCGAGCCGTTCCATCTGAACGAGGACGGCACGCTGTCGTGGGAGGAGGTCGAGTGCCAGGGCGCCTGCGTCAACGCGCCGATGGTCATGATCTTCAAGGACACCTATGAGGACCTGACGCCGGAGCGGCTGGCCGAGATCATCGACGCGTTCGAGGCGGGCAGGGGCGAGGAAATCCCCGCCGGGCCGCAGAACGGCCGCACCTATTCGGCGCCGCTCTCCGGCCAGACGACGCTGGCCGACGAGAGCGTGTTCCTGAAGGAAAACCGCGACCGCGAGGCCAGGAAGGCGGCGAAGGGCGAGGCCCCCGTCGCGCCGACGCTGGCGGCGAAGCCGAAGACCGACGCCATCGAGACCAGCCCGGCGGTGAAGACGCCGTCCAAGGTCAAGGTCAGCCCGAAGGCGGAAGCCGCCGCAAGCGTCAAGGCGCCGGCCGAGAACGAGAAGGCGGCCGACAGGGCGGCCAGCGGCAAGCCGCGCGTGCATCCCGACAAGCCGGCGGAACCCGTCCACGCCTTCAAGGCGCCGGAAGCGGGCAAGGCCGAGCCGGTCGTCTCGCTCGACGATCCGAACCGCCCGGCGGCGATCGCGCGGCCCGACCGGCCCGACGACCTTCAGCTTATCGCCGGCGTCGGCCCGAAGAACGAGGCGCTCCTGCACGGGCTCGGCATCTTCACCTTCGCCCAGATCGCCGCATGGACCGCGACCGAGCGCGAATGGGTCGACGCCTACCTGCGCTTCAAGGGCCGCATCGAGCGCGAGGAGTGGGTGAGGCAGGCCGAGGCGCTCGCGAAGGGCGGCGAAGCCGAGTACATCCGCGTCTTCGGCAAGAAGCCGAGGTGAGGGGCTAGCCATGCTGCACGACAAGGACCGCATCTTCACCAATATCTACGGCCAGTTCGATCGTTCGCTGGCCGGCGCGATGCGCCGTGGCCATTGGGACGACACCAAGCGCCTGATCGACAAGGGCCGCGACTGGATCGACGAGATGAAGGCCTCCGGCCTGCGCGGCCGTGGCGGCGCGGGCTTCCCGACCGGCCTCAAATGGTCGTTCATGCCCAAGCAGGGCGACGGCCGCCCGCACTACCTCGTCGTCAACGCCGACGAATCCGAGCCCGGCACCTGCAAGGACCGCGAGATCCTGCGCCACGACCCGCACACGCTGGTCGAGGGCTGCCTGATCGCCGGTTTCGCCATGGGCGCGCACACCGCCTACATCTATGTGCGCGGCGAGTTCGTGCGCGAGCGCGAGGCGCTCCAGCGCGCCGTGGACGAGGCCTATGAGGCCGGCCTGCTCGGCGTGGACAACAAATGCGGCTGGGACATGGACGTCTATGTCCATCACGGCGCCGGCGCCTATATCTGCGGCGAGGAGACGGCGCTGCTCGAAAGTCTCGAGGGCAAGAAGGGCCAGCCGCGCCTGAAGCCGCCGTTCCCGGCCAATGTCGGCCTCTA
>DAOMOI010000031.1:0-4765 GCA_035444225.1 Aquamicrobium sp.
GCCTGTTCCCGATCATCGCCGAGCGCCGCGACCAGATCGCCGGCAAGATGTCGGGCGGCGAGCAGCAGATGGTGGCCATCGCCCGCGCGCTGATGTCGAAGCCGCGGCTTCTCCTGATGGACGAGCCCTATCTCGGCCTGACGCCGCGCATCGTGCAGCAGATCGCCGACATCATCCGCAAGGTCAACGGCGAGGGCATCGCCGTGATCTTCAACGAGCAGAACGTCAAACTCTCCTTCGGCATCTCCAACCACGGCTACCTGCTGGAAAGCGGCCGGGTGATGCTCAGCGGCACCGGCGAGGAGATGATGAATTCCGACGTGATCCGCCGCGTCTATCTCGGCGAATGAGAAGGGGGCGCATCCGATGAACCTCGCAATCTTCCTCGAGCAGATCCTGAACGGCCTGATCAGCGGCTCGATGTACGCGCTGATCGGCTCCGGCATCGCGCTCGTCTACGGCACGATGCGGGTGCTGAACCTCGCCCATGGCGAGTTCTACATGCTGGGCGGCTATTTCACCTTCTACCTGATCGTGCAGTTCGGCCTGCCGTTCTGGGCCGCGATCCCGCTCGCGGTGGCGCTGGCCTTCCTGCTGGGCGTGTTGATCCAGAAGCTGACGATCGAATATCTGATCGTGCGCGACAACTGGGTCTTCACCACCATCGCCGCCACGCTCGGCCTGTCGATCGTGCTCCAGAACGCGGCGCTGCTGATCTTCGGCGAACGCTTCAACTCCGTGCCCTATTACGTCTCCGGCGTCATGGTGCTGGGCGACATCCGCCTGCCGTGGCAGCGCGTGCTGATCTTCGTCGTGGCGCTCGTCACCATCGCCTTCATGACGTGGCTGTTGAAATACACCCGCATCGGCTGGTCGATCCGCGCGACCTCGCAGGACCGCGACGCGGCCGAGGTGGTCGGCATCCCGGTCCGCCGCGTCTACATGATCTGCTTCGGCCTCGCCGCCGCGCTCGGGGCGCTGGCCGCCGCGATGCTGGCGCCGATCAACGCCATCAACCCGTGGGCGGGCATCCCCATCCTGCTCAAGGGCTTCGTCGTCGTCATCCTCGGCGGGCTCGGCTCCTTCCCCGGCGCCATCGCCGGCGGGCTGCTGCTCGGCGTGGTCGAGGCGGTCGGCGTCCAGCTCACCTCCTCGGAGTGGCGCGACGTGATCTCGTTCACGCTGATGATCGCGGTGATCTGGTGGCGGCCCTGGGGCCTGTTCGGGAAGAAATGACCATGACCCGGCCTCGCACCCGCATCCTCCGCCCCGCTTCTTCCTGCGAAGGGAGCCAATGATGTTCAAGCCTTTCACCCTTCAGGCCCGCCTCGGCATGGCCGGCGCGCTGCTGGCGATGCTGCTGCTGCCGGCCGTCACCGCCGATCCTTACGTGATGCACGTCATGGTGCTGGCGATGATCTTCGGCATCTTCGCCTCGGCGTGGAACCTCGTCACCGGCTTCGCCGGGCTGAAGACCTTCGGCCACCACGCCTTCTTCGGGCTCGGCGCCTACGGCTCGGCGCTGCTGGCCATGCATCTGGGTCTCAGCCCGTGGCTCACCATCTGGCTCGGCGGGCTCATCGCGGCCGCCGCCGGCCTCCTGATCGGCACGCCGATCCTGCGCATCCGCTCGATGCCGCACGTCGCCATCGTCACGCTCGGCTTCGCCGAGATCGTGCGCATCTGCGTCGCCAACCTGTCGGGCCTGACGCGCGGCGAGATGGGCCTGTGGGGCATCCCGCAATTCGAGGGCCTCACCCTGCCGTATTTCGGCAAGGTCAGCTTCACCCCGGCCGACAAGGTGTCGTTCTACTATCTCGCGCTGGCGCTGACGGTGCTGATGCTGTTCGTGATCGTGCGGCTGATGCGCTCCAAGACCGGGCTCGCCATGCTGGCGATGCGCGACGGCGAGGACGCGGCCGAGAGCCTCGGCGTCAACCTGACGCGGATGAAGCTGATGGTGTTCGGCCTGTCGGCCTTCATCGTCGGCATCGCCGGCGCGTTCTACGCGCATTACCTGTCGATCCTGACGCCGGCTTCGGCGGTCGGCGTCGATTTGATGATCTCGATCATCGCCATGGTGCTCGTCGGCGGGCTCGGCACCATCAGCGGCCCGCTGGTCGGCGCCGTGGTGCTGACCGTGCTGATCGAGGCGATGCGCGACCTCGAGAACTACCGCCTGCTCGGCTACGGCGCGTTGATCGTGGTGATCGTGATGTTCCTGCCCAAGGGACTCGTCACGCTGCGCGATCGCTTCTTCCCCAGACCGCAGGAGACCTGACCATGGCCCTCGACGCCCCTGAACTCGACCCGGCCACTCGCCAGCGCATCCTCGACGCCGTCGATGCCGGCTTCGACGCCCAGCTCGCCTTCACCGCCGACATGGTGCGCCACGATTCCACCCGCGGCAACGAGGCGGCGATGCAGGAGTTCATGGCCCGCGCCATGCGCGAGCGCGGCCTCGATGTCGATCACTGGAAGATCGACGTCGCCGACATCGAGGGCCTGCCGGGCTTCTCGCCGGTGGTCGATGTCGATTACGCCCAAGCCTACAACGTCGTCGGCACCCATCGCCCGAAGGCGGAAAAGGGCCGCTCGCTGATCATCAACGGCCATATCGACGTGGTGCCGCCCTGCGACGCGGCGCGCTGGACCACGCCGCCCTTCGAGCCGCGCGTCGAGGATGGGCGCATGTATGGCCGCGGCGCCGGCGACATGAAATCGGGCCTCGCCGCCGGCATCTTCGCCATCGACGCGCTGCGCGCGGCCGGCTTCCAGCCTGCTGCCACGGTCCATATCCAGAGCGTGGTCGAGGAGGAGTGCACCGGCAACGGCACGCTCGCCTGCCTCCAGCGCGGCTACAAGGCCGACGGCGCGCTGGTGCCCGAGCCCTTCGGCGCCTCGATCATGCGCGCCGAGGTCGGGCTGATGTGGCTGTGCCTCGACATCGAAGGCGACCCGCAGCACGCCTCGGCCGCCTTCAACAATGTCGGCGCCAACGCGCTGGAAAAGGCGATCCACATCTGGCCCTACATCAAGCGGCTGGAAGAGGAGTGGAACGCCCGCAAGGTCAACCACCCCGTCTACAAGGACCATCCACACCCGATCCGCGTCAATCTCGGCAAGCTGGCGGGCGGCGACTGGGTGTCGTCGGTGCCGGCCAAGGCGCGCATGGAGGTCAGGCTCGGCATCCTCGAAGGCGAGGACCTTGCCGCGATCCGCGACGAGATACGCGCCCGCGTCGCCGAGGCCTGCGCCGCCGACGCTTACCTCGCCGCCCACCCGCCGAAGATCACCTTCCACGGCTTCCAGGCCGAGGGCTACGTGCTTCAGCCCGGCTCCGAGATCGAGGCGGTGATGGGCAGCGCCCATGAGCAGGTGTTCGGCGAGAAGGTGACGGCGACGATCAGCTCGGCCGTCACCGACGCCCGCTTCTTCGGCCTCTACCAGGACACGCCGTCCATCGTCTACGGCGCGACCTGCGGCCTGCCGCACGGCATCGACGAATATGTCGAGCTGGACAGCCTGCGCGACGTGACGCGCGCCTATGCACTGTTCATCGCCGAATGGTGCGGGCTGGAGCCGGCCTGATGACGACCCCGCGCATCGACGCCGACAGGCTGTGGGCGTCGCTGATGGAGATGGCGGCGATCGGCCCCGGCGTCGCCGGCGGCAACAACCGGCTCGCCTTCTCTCCGCAAGACGACGCGGCGCGCGCGCTGTTCAAGACATGGTGCCGGGCCGAAGGGCTGGAGGTTGCCTCTGATCGCTTCGGCAACGTCTTCGCCACGCGGCCGGGGACGGAGGACCTGCCGCCGGTGCTGGTCGGCAGCCATCTCGACACCCAGCCGACGGGCGGGCGCTTCGACGGCGTGCTCGGCGTGCTGGCCGCGCTGGAGGGGATCCGGGCGATGAACGAGGCCGGCATCCGCACCCGCCGCCCGATCGTGCTCGTCAACTGGACCAACGAGGAGGGCGCCATCATCCGCCCGATGATGGGCTCGGAAGTGTTCACCGGCGCGCTGCCGCTGGAGCGCGCGCTCGACATGGTCGATCATCGCGGCTTCCGCCTCGGCGACATGCTGGAGAGAATGGAGCACGGCGCTGGCGATAGGGAGGTCGGCTTTCCCGTCCATGCCTATCTCGAACTGCATATCGAGCAGGGGCCGATCCTCGAGCAGGCGGGCGAGACCATCGGCGCGGTGCGCGCCGGCATCGGCTTCCGCCGCTGGCTGCTCACCTTCACCGGGCAGGACGCCCATGCCGGGCCGACGCCGATGGAAGGCCGCCGCGACGCCATGGTCGCGGCCGCCCACGCGGTGCTGATCGCCGACGCCGCCGCGCGCGAGACCGAGGGCGCGCGCGCCACCTGCGGCCGCATCGCCAGCCCCAACGGCTCGCAGGTCACGGTGGCGTCGCGGGTGGAACTGACGCTCGACCTGCGCCATGAGGCGCTGGACCGGCTCGACGCGCTTCAGGCGCGGGTGCTGGACGGCATCGCCGAGGCCGCGCGCCGGCTCGATGTCGGCCTCGAAATCGAGATGACGGCGGATTCGCCGCCGGTGCCGTTCGATCCCGCCCTTGTGGCCATGATCGAGGCGGCCGCGCGCGAAAGCGGGTTTGCCTGCCGCCGCATGGTCAGCGGCGCCGGCCACGACGCCTGCAACATGGCGCGCGTCGTGCCTTCCGCCATGGTCTTCGTCCCTTCCGTCGGGGGACTCAGCCACAACGAGGCCGAGTATATGACGCCGGCCGACTGCGCCGC
>DAOMOI010000031.1:4792-12345 GCA_035444225.1 Aquamicrobium sp.
CACAGGTGCTGGCAGGCGTGGTTCTGGCGGCGGCGCAGGCTCCGGGCTGAAAGTCCGCTCCCGAGATCGCGCCTCTCCGTTTCTTCCCCCTTGAAAGGACATGACATGGCTGCAATGCCCCGGCGAGGGTTGGACCTGCTGGCGATCGTGGCCCTGGCCCTGTTCTGGGGGCTGAACTGGCCGGCCGTGCGCACCGTGCTCTTCGAGCTGCCGCCATGGACGTTCCGCGCGGTCGGGCTGGGGGCAGGCGCGCTGTTCCTGTTCGCTTTTGCCACCCTGCGCGGCCATCGCCTCACGCTGCGCCGGGAGGAAGTGGCGCCGGTGCTCGTCGCCGGCTTCTTCACCGTCACCGCCTTCAACCTGCTGCTCGCCTTCGCCCAGCTCGCCGCCCCTACCTCGCGCGCGGTGATCGTCACCTTCACCATGCCGATCTGGGCGGTGATCTTCGCGTGGATATTCCTCGGCGAGCGGCTCGACCGCCGGCGCTGGCTCGGCCTCGGCTTCGGCATCGCCGGGCTCGTCGCGCTGGGCTGGCCGCTGGTCAGCGCCGGCAGCTTCTCGGTCGGGCTGTTGCTGGCGCTGCTGGCCGGCATGGGCTGGGCGCTCGGCACCATCGTCATGAAGCGGTTTCCGGTGGCGACGCCGCCGATGACGCTGACGGCGTGGCAGCTCGCCGGCGGCTCCTTCGTCGCCGCCATCGGCATGGCCGTATTCGAGCCGCAGGTGCTGGCGACAGGCATCGCCTGGAGCGAATTTCGGCCCGAGACATGGATCGCGCTGTTCCACCACATCGTCTTCTCGCAGTCGCTCGCCTACATGATCTGGTATCGGCTCCTGAGCCGGCTGCCGGCGGGAACCCTCAGCCTCTCGACCCTGATGGTGCCGGCGATCGGCGTGGTCAGCTCGGTGCTCTTCCTCGGGGAGACGCCGACGGCGGCCGACTTCGCCGGCCTCGCGCTGATGACGCTGGCCGCCGGGGCGGTCATGATGCCCACCCGCCGGCCTCCGAGCGGCTGAGGGGAAGACGCGCGCCTCCGGCCCGCGCGTCTTTGCAGCCCTGCCGGAAGACTATAGAGACACGTCCACGAACCAGTCCCAGGAGGATATCATGTCGAACAGCTCAATCGCCGCGTCCCGCACCGAGGCCATCGCGCGCGGTGTCGGCGTCACGACGCAGGTCTACGCCGAGCGCGCCGAGAATGCCGAGATCTGGGACGTCGAGGGCCGGCGCTACATCGACTTCGCCGCCGGCATCGCCGTGGTCAACACCGGCCACCGCCACCCCAGGGTCATCGCCGCCGTCAAGGACCAGCTCGACCACTTCACCCACACCTGCCATCAGGTCGTGCCCTACGAGAACTACGTGCGGCTGGCCGAGCGCCTCAACAAGGCCGTGCCGGGCGACTTCAGGAAGAAGACCGTCTTCGTCACCACCGGCGCCGAGGCGGTCGAGAACGCGGTCAAGATCGCGCGCGCCGCGACCGGCCGCTCGGCCGTCGTCGCCTTCACCGGCGCCTTCCACGGCCGCACCTTCATGGGCATGACGCTGACCGGCAAGGTGCAGCCCTACAAGGCGGGCTTCGGCGCGATGATGCCGGACGTGTTCCACGTTCCGTTCCCGAACGAGCTGCAGGGCACCAGCATCGAGGAGTCGCTCGCCGTGCTCGACAAGCTGTTCAAGGCCGACGTCGATCCGGCCCGCGTCGCCGCCTTCATCGTCGAGCCGGTGCAGGGCGAGGGCGGCTTCTACGAGGTGCCGCGCGCCTTCATGAAGAAGCTGCGGGAACTGGCCGACAAGCACGGCATCCTGCTCATCGCCGACGAGGTGCAGACCGGCTTCGCCCGCACGGGCAAGCTGTTCGCCATGGAGCATTACGACGTCGTCGCCGACATCACCACCATGGCCAAGGGGCTGGGCGGCGGCTTCCCCATCGCCGCCGTCACCGGCCGCGCCGAGATCATGGACGCGCCCGGACCCGGCGGCCTCGGCGGCACCTATGGCGGCAGCCCGATCGGCGTCGCCGCCGGCCATGCCGTCCTCGACATCATCGAGGAAGAGGACCTGTGCGCCCGCGCCGAGCGCCTCGGCGCCCGGCTGAAGCAGCGCCTCCAGTCGCTCGCCGGCACCGTGCCGCAGATCGCCGACATCCGCGGGCCGGGCTTCATGAACGCGGTCGAGTTCAACCTGCCGGGCTCGAAGACGCCGAACCCCGACTTCGCCAACAAGGTGCGCGAGAAAGCGCTCGAAAAGGGCCTGATCCTGCTGACCTGCGGCGTCCACGGCAACGTCATCCGCTTCCTCGCCCCGATCACCATCCAGGACGAGGTGTTCGGCGAGGCGCTCGACATCCTCGAGGAGACGCTGCGCGACTGCGCCCGCGAGGGCTGATGCGGCAGACCGCGCGGATGCCCGGGCCTATCCGGGCGTCCGCGGCGCGAAGGTGGCGCGCAGTTCGGTCTTCAGCACCTTGCCGTAGCTGTTCTTGGGCAGCTCGTCGCGGAAGACGTAGCGTTTCGGCTTCTTGAACGAGGCGATCTCGGCGAGGCACCATCGTTCCAGCTCGGCCGGCGTGGCCTGCCGGCCGGCGCGCAGCACGACGAAGGCGGCGACGTCCTCGCCCCATTCGGCGCTCGGCGCGCCGACGACCGAGACCTCCCTCACCGCCGGGTGGCGCGCCAGCACCTCCTCGACCTCGCGCGGGTAGATGTTGGTGCCGCCCGAGATGATCACGTCCTTGGAGCGGTCGGTCAGCGTCAGGAAGCCGTCCTCGTCCAGCGCGCCGACATCGCCCGTGTGCAGCCAGCCCTCGACAAGCGTGGCGGCCGTGGCCTCCGGGTTGTTCCAGTAGCCCTTCATCACCGTGTCGCCGCGCACGAGGATTTCGCCGGGCTGGCCGGCCTCGCCGGCGATCTTCACCTCCACCGTGGCCATCGCCTGCCCGACCGAGGCACGACGGCGGGCGTGGTCGGGATGGGCGCGGTCGGCGATCAGCTCGCGGCGCAGCGAGGTGATGGTCATCGGGCTTTCGGCCTGGCCGTAGATCTGGACGAAGCGCGGGCCGAACAGCGAAAGCGCGTCCTCGATGTCGGCGAGATACATCGGCCCGCCACCATAGACGATGGTGCGGATGCCTTCGCCGCGATAGCCCGAGGCGCGCGCCCACTCGACGAGGCGCTTGACCATGGTGGGCGCGGCGAACATCACGGTGGCGCCGAAATGACGCGACAGCGCCGCGATCTCCTCCGGGTCGAAGCCTTTCGAGACGGGAAAGACATGGCTACCCCCGACGCGGGTGAAGACGAAATTATAGAGCCCCGCGCCATGCGAGATCGGCGCGGCGTAGATCGTCGCCTGATCGGGCGCGGCCTGATCGACGTCGAGCGCGTAGGCAAGGCTCATCGCGCGCAGGTTGTCGTGGGTCAGCATCACGCCCTTGGGCCGGCCGGTGGTGCCGGAGCTGTAGAACAGCCAGGCCGTCTCGTCGCCCGCCACCGCCGCCGGCTGCGCCGGGGCCTCGCCCATGCCGGCCAGCGCGTCCCACTCGGGAGAACTGTGGGCAATCTCGTCCACCCCGCCGCCGACCGCGCCGTCGCCCGAGATCAGCAGCTTCGCGCCGGAATTCTCGACGATCCACGCCACCTCGCGCGGATGCAGCTTGTTGTTGACCGGCACGATCACCGCCCCGAGCCACCAAGCGGCATAGAACAGTTCGAGATAGTCCGGGACGTTCTTCAGGAACACGGCGACGCGGTCGCCATGCCCGATGCTATAGAGCGCGGCCATGCCGGCGGCGCGGGCGCGTACGCGCGCCCGAAGCGCGCCATAGGTCGCCACGAGCTCGGTGCCGAGAAAGACGGCCGGTGCATCGGGCTTCGCCCGCGCCGTCGTGTCCAGCCAGAGGGCGATGTTCATCGCGCGCGCTCCTTCAGTTCTGCGTCAGGGTGCGGCGCACCGCGTCCTGCCAGCCGGCGAGCTTGCGCTTGCGGGTCGCGGCGTCCATCTGCGGCTCGAAGCGCCGCTCCAGCGCCCAGCTTCTGGCGAAGGCGTCCGCGCCCGGCCATACCCCGGCGCGCGAGCCGGCCAGCCACGCAGCGCCCAGCGCCGTGGTCTCGAGGATGCGCGGCCGGTCGACCGGCGCGTCGAGGATGTCGGCCAGCCGCTGCATGGTCCAGTCCGACGCCACCATGCCGCCATCGACGCGCAGCACGGTCGCCTTGCCCTTGGCCTTCCAGTCGCGGTGCATGGCGGTGAGCAGGTCGCGGGTCTGGAAGGCGACGGATTCGAGCGCCGCGCGCGCGAACTCGGCCGGGCCGGAGCCGCGCGTCAGGCCGAAGATCGCGCCGCGCGCCTCGGCGTCCCAGTGCGGCGCGCCGAGGCCGACGAAGGCGGGCACCAGATAGATGTCCTGCCCGGGATCGGCCTTTTCCGCCAGCTTGCCGCTGTCGGCGGCGTGCGAGATCATCTTCGCCCCGTCGCGCAGCCATTGCACGGCCGCGCCGGCGACGAAGATCGAGCCTTCGAGCGCATAGGTGGTGCGCCCGTCGAGCCGGTAGGCGATGGTGGTCAACAGCCGGTTCTTCGACCGCACCATCTCCTCGCCGGTGTTGAGCAGCGCGAAGCAGCCGGTGCCGTAGGTCGATTTCATCATGCCGGGCTGGAAGCAGGCCTGGCCGATGGTCGCGGCCTGCTGGTCGCCGGCAACGCCGAGGATCGGGATTTCCGCACCGAACAGGCTTTTCTGCGTCGTGCCGAAATCGGCGGCGCAGTCCTTGACCTCCGGCAGCATGGCGGCCGGGATGCGCAATATGTCGAGAAGCTCGTCGTCCCATTCGTTCCGGACGATGTTGTAGACCAGCGTGCGAGAGGCGTTGGTGGCGTCGGTGGCGTGGGCAGCACCCCCGGTCAGCCGCCAGATCAGGAAGGCGTCTATCGTGCCGGCGAGCAGCTCGCCCTTCTCCGCCCGCCTGCGCGCACCCTTCAGGTGATCGAGGATCCACGCCATCTTGGTGCCCGAGAAATAGGGGTCGAGCAGCAGGCCGGTCTTTTTCGCGAATTTCGGCTCCAGCCCCTGTTTCCTGAGCTTCTGGCAGAAGGCGGCGGTGCGGCGGTCCTGCCAGACGATGGCGTTGTGGATCGCGCGGCCCGTGGCCTTGTCCCAGATCACCGTGGTCTCGCGCTGGTTGGTGATGCCGATGGCCGCGATGTCGGTAGCCTTCAGCTTCGCCTTCTTCAGCGCCTGCTTCACCGACCACACCGTGGTTTCCCAAAGGTCTTCCGCGTCGTGCTCGACCCAGCCGGAAGCCGGGAAATGCTGCGGAAACTCCTTCTGGCCGATGGCGACGATGCGCATCCTGTCGTCGAAGACGATGGCGCGGGAGGAGGTGGTTCCCTGGTCGATGGCGAGGATGTGCTTTGGCATGGGCGGCGGGCGTTTCGAGGGCAGGGGAGGCGTGGAACGGGCGGGGGATCGCTCCCCCGCCCGCGAGCTTACAGCGCGGTCGCGCTTACTGCCAGCTTTTGACCAGCTCGTCGTAATTGACGGTCTGCGGCTCTTCCTTCTCGTTCTCGATCTTGAGCTGCGGCGCGAGGTTGCCCTTGGCGACCGCGTCCTTGTTCCAGTATTCGAGATCGTGCTCCTCCGCGAGCTTGGGGCCGATGTCGCCCTGCACGCCGGCGCGCTCGAGCCGGGCCATGACGGCTTCCTGCTCGGCGCAGAGCGAGTCCATCGCCTCCTGCGCGGTCTTGGCGCCCGACGAGGCGTCGCCGATCGCCTGCCACCACAGCTGCGCCAGCTTCGGATAGTCCGGCACGTTGGTGCCGGTCGGCGACCATTGCAGGCGGGCCGGCGAGCGGTAGAACTCGACCAGGCCGCCGAGCTTGGGCGCGCGGTCGGTGAAGCTCTGGTGGTCGAGCGTGGACTGGCGGATGAAGGTCAGCCCGACATGGCTCTTCTTGACGTCCACCGTCTTCGAGGTGACGAACTGGGCGTAGAGCCAGGCCGCCTTGGCGCGGTCGTCGGGCGTGGACTTCATCAGCGTCCACGAGCCGGCGTCCTGATAGCCGAGCTTCATGCCGTCCTTCCAGTAGACGCCGTGGGGCGAGGGAGCGAAGCGCCATTTCGGCGTGCCGTCCTCGTTGACCACGGGCAGCCCTTCCTTGACGAAATCGGCGGTGAAGGCGGTGTAGGTGAACATCTGCTGGGCGATCTCGCCCTGCGACGGCACCGGGCCGGATTCGGAGAAGGTCATGCCCTGCGCCGCCGCCGGGGCGTATTTCTTCATCCATTCGAGATATTTCTCGATGGCGTAGACCGAGGCCGGGCCGTTGGTGTCGCCGCCGCGCGCGACGCACGAGCCGACGGGGCGTGAGTTCTCATCGACCTTGATGCCCCATTCGTCCACGGGCAGGCCGTTCGGGATGCCCTTGTCGCCATTGCCGGCCATCGACAGCCACGCATCGGTGAAGCGCCAGCCGAGCGACGGGTCCTTCTTGCCGTAGTCCATGTGGCCGTAGACCTTCTTGCCGTCGATCTCGCGGCCGGTGAAGAACTCGGCGATGTCCTCATAGGCCGACCAGTTGACCGGCACGCCGAGGTCGTAGCCGTATTTCTCCTTGAAGTCGGCCTTGTTCTTCTCGTCGTTGAACCAGTCGTAGCGGAAGAAATAGAGGTTGGCGAACTGCTGGTCGGGCAGCTGGTAGAGGTCGCCGTCCGGCGCGGTGGTGAACGACTTGCCGATGAAATCGTCGATGTCGAGGTTGGGGTTGGTGACGTCCTTGCCCTCGTTCTCCATCCACTTGGTCAGGCTGCGCGCCTGCTGGTAGCGCCAGTGGGTGCCGATCAGGTCGGAATCGTTGATGTAGGCGTCGTAGATGTTCTCGCCCGACTGCATCTGGGTCTGGAGCTTCTCGACCACGTCGCCCTCGCCGATCAGGTCGTGGGTCAGGTTGATGCCGGTGATCTTCGAGAAGGCGGGGGCGAGCACGCGCGCCTCGTATTCATGGGTGGTGATGGTTTCCGACACCACCTTGATGTCCATGCCCTTGAAGGCTTCAGCCGCCTTGATGAACCACTCCATCTCGGCTTCCTGCGCCGCGCGGTCGAGCGAGGACATGTCCCCGATCTCGGCGTCGAGGAAGGCGCGGGCGGCGTCCATGTCCGCGAAGGCGGGAACTGCCCCGAACAGAAGCGTGAAGGCGGTGGTCGATGCCAGTAAGTGCCGTCGCATGATTTCCTCCCATGGATTGCGATTGCATTTTTCGGCCTCGCCGCGGGGTCGCGGCGCGGCCGTCTTCTTCCTCCCTAGACGTATCGGAACACGCCGATGGCGTAGACGACCGACAGGGCGAGAGCCCACCACAGGTTGGGTCCGACGAGACCCAGCCAGGCAAGATGAATGAAGGCCGCGCCGAGCAGCGACACGAACAGCCTGTCGCCACGCGTGGTCTCGAAGCGCAGGATGCCGACGCGAGGGCTTCCGCCCGGCGAGACGCGCTCCCACGCCGCCATCGCCGCCAGCAGCAGGAAGATGGTGGCGAAGAAGGCGGCGGTCGG
>DAOMOI010000032.1:0-12088 GCA_035444225.1 Aquamicrobium sp.
TATGCCCGCATGCTGGCCGGGCGCGGCTGCGTCGGCATCGTCATGTCCAACACGCGGCCGCTGATGCCGCCGCCGGGCGGCGCCGAGGCGGTGACCGGCAACAACCCGGTCGCGGTCGCGGTGCCGAGCGCCGGCCCGTTCATGCCCGAGGTCGACATGGCGCTGAGCGCGGCGGCCATGGGCAAGATCCGCAACGCCGCCGCCGCCGGCCAGCCGATCCCGGCCGGCTGGGCGACCGACAGGGACGGCGCCGAGACCACCGACCCCAACGCGGCGATCGCCGGCATGCTGCTGCCGGCCGCCGGGCCCAAGGGCTTCGGCCTCGCCTTCATTGTCGATCTCCTGTGTGGCGGCCTTTCGGGCGGCGGCATCGGCGGCGAGGTGCGGCCGCTGTTCGGCCAGCTCGACAAGCCCTACAATTGCGCCAACCTGTTCATCGCCATCCATGTCGGCCATTTCGGCGACCCGGAGCGGTTCGCCGCCCGCGCCGACGCGGCCGCGCGCCATGCGGCCGGCGTGCGCAAGGCGCCCGGAGTCGAGCGCGTCTTCGCGCCGGGAGAACTCGCCTGGCATGTCCGTGGCGCGTCGGGCGGCGTCTGCCGCCTGCCGCGCACGGCATTCGACGCGCTCGTGGAAACCGGACGCAGCCTCAATCTGGACATCGCCGCGCTCGCGGCGGAACATTGAAAGCAGGAAACGACATGAAAGAGCAGATCACCTCGCCCAAGCTCGCCAAGCCGAACGGCCATTTCTCGCAGGCCACCACCATCGAGGCCAGGGGCAAGCTCGTCTTCATCTCCGGCATGACCGCGCGCGCGGCCGACGGCTCCATCACCGGCATCGGCGATGTCGAGGCCCAGACCCGGCAGGTATGCGAGAACCTGAAGGCCGCCTGCGAGGCGGCCGGCGGCTCGCTCGACGACGTGGTGCGCGTCGACGTCTATGTCCGCAACATCGAGCACTTCCCGATCATCCACAAGGTGCGGGCCGAATATTTCAAGGCCCCGGTGCCGGCTTCCACCATGGTCGAGGTGTCGAAGATGGTCTCGGCCGAGTACCTGATCGAGATCAGCGCCATCGCCGTGCTGCCGAACGGTTGACCGCCATGCGCCTCGCCACAGTCAGCATCGGCGGCAACGAGCGCATCGGCGCGGTGGAAGGCGACGTCGTGCGCCTTCTGCCGGCCGGCATGGGCGACATGGTCGCGGCCATCGCCGCCGGGCGCGCCGAGATCGAGCGCGGCCTCGCCGCCTCGCGCGAGACCGCCGCGCTTTCCGCCGTCAGGGTGCTCGCCCCGATCCGCCGCTTCAGCCGCGACGTGCTGTGCACCGGCTGGAACTACTGGGACCATTTCGAGGAGAGCAGGGGCAAGCGCGAGGGGCAGGACGTCGACCGCCCCGCCGCGCCGACCTTCTTCACCAAGAGCCCGCACACCGTGACCGGGCCCTATGACGACATCGGCATCGACCCGCACATCTCGGCCAAGTGGGACTACGAGGCCGAGATCGGGCTGGTGATCGGCAGGCGCTGCCGCAGCGTCTCGCGCGCCGAGGCGGCGGGGTGCATCTTCGGCTACTTCCTCGCCAACGACGTGTCGCAGCGCGACCTCCAGCGCCGTCATGGCGGCCAGTGGCTCAAGGGCAAGAGCATCGACGCCACCATGCCGATCGGCCCGTTCATCGTCACGCCCGAGGAGCTCGACCTGCCGGAAACCCGGCTCCAGCTTCGTCTCAACGGCGAGACGATGCAGGACGCGCTCGTCAAGCAGATGGCCTTCGACATCCCGACGCTGATCGCCGAGCTTTCCTTCGGCATGACGCTCGACGTCGGCGACGTCGTCATCACCGGCACGCCGGCCGGCATCGGCAATGCGCGCGAGCCGCAAGTCTTCCTCAAGGACGGCGACGAGATGGTGGTTTCCGCCACCGGGCTCGGCGAATTGCGCAACCGGCTGGTCGCCGCCGACCTGCACGGCGCGACCGACATCCCCTCGATGAGCGCCTGAGCATGAGGGCGACCTTCGATGCCGCGGGCGAGGTCTTCGTCATCACCGGCGGGGCGAGCGGCATCGGCCGCGCGCTGGCGCTGGCGCTCGATGCCGCCGGCGGCGCGGTGGTCGTCTGCGATGTCGATGACGCGGCGATGGCCGCTCTGGCGGCGGAAGCGCCCGGCATCGACTGCCGCCCGCTCGACGTTTCCGATGCGGAAGCGGTCGCGGCGACGTTCTCCGCAATCGAGCGCGACCATGGCCGCATCGACGGCCTGCTCTGCGGCGCGGCGATCCAGCCGCGCAAGAACGTCCACGACATGACGCAGGACGAATGGCGGCAGGTCATGGCGGTCAATCTCGACGGCGTGGTCTGGTGCTATCAGGCCGTGATCGGCGGCATGATCGCCCGCCGCAAGGGCGCCATCGTCGCCTTCTCGTCGGGCCTCGCCGGGCAGGGCTGGCCGATGGCCTCGGCTTACGCGGCGAGCAAGGGCGCGCTGATCGCCTTCGTCAAGAGCGCGGCCAAGGAGGTGGCGCGCCACCGCGTGCGCGTCAACCTGATCGCGCCCGGCGTCATCGACACGCCGCAATACCGCGCCGCCAATGAAGGCGCCGACCATGCGAGCTGGCAGAACTCCATCGGCGTCGGCGCGCCGGAAGATGTCGTCGGGCCGCTGATGTTCCTGTTCTCCGACGCCGCGACCATGACGGGCTCGCTCGTCAGCCGCGATTTCGTCTATCCGCGCGAGGGGTGAAGCCATGAGCGGGGCCGCCAAGCCAGTGCTCGTCGTCGGTGCCGGTCCGGTCGGGCTGATGACGGCGCTGGCGCTGAAATTCTATGGCGTCCCTTTCCGGCTGTTCGAGGAGGACGCCTCGTTCTCCTCCGACACCAAGGCCGGCACCATCCTGACCCGTACCATCGAGGCCTTCCGCCGCTATGGCGTCGACGAGGCGGTGCTGGCGAGTGCCTTGCGCGTCGACGAGATCGGCGACATCGAGCGCGCCGGCAACGTGCCGCGCCGCTCGGTGCTGACGCATCATCTGTGGGAGGAGACGCGCTGTCCCTTCGTCATCAACCTGCCGCAGCACCATCTGGAGCCGATCCTCGCCGCGCATCTGATGGCGGGGAACGAGGCCAGCGTCTCGACCGAGCATCGCCTAACCGGCTTCTCGCAGGATGCGGACGGCGTGACCGCGCGCTTCCGCACGCCGCAAGGCGAGGTCGAGGTGGAGGGCAGCTACCTGATCGCCTGCGACGGTGGGCGCTCCACCGTCCGGGGCCTGCTCGACATTCCGGTCGAGGGCCAGTCGCTCGACGTGCGCTACATGCTGGTCGACGTGAAGGTCGATCTCGACATCGCCAACCCGCGCAACTATCCCTATCTCGCCTATTTCTCCGACCCGCAGGAGTGGATGGTGCTGGTGCGCCAGCCGCATTGCTGGCGCTTCCTGTTCCCGCTCGCCCCCGATGCGCCCGAGGGCACGCCGGAGGGGCTGGAGGCGAAGGTGCGCCATTTCATCGGCGAGGTCGGCAGCCTCGAGGTCGTCAACACCATCACCTACCGCGTCCATCACCGCATCGCCTCGCGCTGGCGCGACGGCCGCGTCTTCCTTGCCGGCGACGCCGCGCATCTGATCACGCCGATGTGGGCGCTCGGCCTCAACACCGGCGTGCTCGACGCCATCAACCTGCCGTGGCGGCTGGCCTGGGTGCTGCGCGGCTGGGCCGACGACAGCCTGCTCGACGGCTACGAGCGCGAGCAGCAGCCGCTGGCGGCGCACGGCTCGGGCGAGATGGCCGAGGCCGCGCGCAAGCTGATGGGCGGCGAGACCGATGGTACCCGCGCCATGTCGGGCGACGACTGGGCCAATGCGATGACGCGCGCCATGCTCGGCGTGCGCCTCGATGTCGCCGGCAACGGCGACTGGTCGATCGTGCGCACGGCGCGCGGGGCGCTGCGTGTCGGCGACCGCGTGCCCGACATGAAGCTGTTCGACGGCGCGGGACGAGCCGTCCACACCCACGATCTTGACGACGACAGCTTCGTCGCCCTTTATTTCACCGACGCGCGCCGCCGGCCGCCGCTGCCGGAAGACGACCTGCCGGGCCTCAAGAGCTACATCGTGTCGCGCTGGGACGCGCCGCTCGATTCCGGCCTGCGCGAGCGGGCGCTGCTCGATGTCGGCGGCCGGGTGCAGGAACGCTTCGGCTGCGGCGAGGACACGGTCGTCCTCGTCCGGCCGGACGACCACGTCGCCGCCATCCTGCCGATGGAGGGCGCCGGCATCGGCGACCTCTACCGCTGCATCCTCGGGCAGAGCCGATGACCCGCGCGATCCGCCTCGACGTCCACGCCCATCTCGTTCCCGTCGATGAGGAGCGGCTGGCGGCGATCGAGGGGGTGGCGTTCGACCGCGAGGGCACGGCGATGGTGATCGACGGCCACCGCGTCGGCATGAAGCCGCTGTTCCGGCCCGAGCGGCTGATCGCATGGATGGACGAAAACCGCGTCGCCGAGGCGTGGATTTCCGCGCCGCCGCCGCTCTACCGCCAGCACCTGCGCGGCGAGGCGGCGCGGCAATGGGCGCGCTACCTCAATGACGGGCTGGCCGACATCGCCGCCGCATCGAAAGGACGGCTGCGGGCGCTGATGCACCTGCCGGTGGAGGATCCCGAGACGGCGGCCGCGCTGGCCGGCGAGCTGGCCGCGGCGGGCCATCGCCGCTTTGCCATGCCCTGCGGCACCGGCGACGCGCGCGGCCTGAGCGACGCGGCCTTCGAGCCGCTGTGGCGCGCGCTCGACGGGGCGAGCGCCTTCGTCTTCCTGCATCCTGGTGAGTGCGCCGACGGCCGGCTCAAGGCATTCTACCTGTCGAACCTCGTCGGCAACCCTTATGAAAGCACGGTCGCCATCGCCCATCTGGTGTTCGGCGGCGTGCTCGACCGCTTTCCCGGCATCGAATTCTGCTTCGCCCATGGCGGCGGGCTGGCGCCGATGGCGGCGGGCAGGCTCCAGCGCGGCTACGACACCGACCGCCCCGGCATCGACAAGGCGGTGACGCCGCCGGAAACGGCGCTGCGGCGGCTCCGTGTCGACTGCATCTGCCACGGCGAGCCGGCGATCATGCTGGCCGAGGCGGTGTTCGGCGAGGACAACGTCGTGTTCGGCTCCGACTGGCCGTTCCCGATGGGCATCGTCGAGCCGGAAAGGCAGATGGGCGGCCATGACGCGGCGCGCCTCGACCGGCTGTTCGACGCCAACCCGGCGCGCCTGATCGAACGTCTCGAACGGAAAGGGAAGGACAAGCCATGAGCGAGGGAATGCCCGAGGGCACCGTATTGGGCCAGATCGGCGACGAGGTCGTCTTCGAGAACGAATTCATCCGGGTGTGGCGGCTGACGCTGAAGCCCGGCGAGGTCCAGTCCTGGCACCGCCACGACCTGCCCTATCTCGTCGTGCCGCTGACGGAAGGCAACAACGTCATGCGCTTCGCCGACGGGCGCGAGCGGCCGACGCGGGAGAAGCCGGGCGACGCGCTGTGGCGCGAGCCGGGCATGCCGCACGAGCTGGAGAACACCGGCAGCGCCGACTATTCCAACATCCTCGTCGAGGTGAAGGGAAAGGCGGGCTAAGGCCCGCAAACCTGATCTCCCGTCATCATCCTCGGCTTTGTGCCGAGGATGATGACGGGTGGAGGGCTCGGAACTTCACCGACAAGAAAAAGGGCGCCGCGATGCGACGCCCTTTTTTGAGCGATGCCGGGCCGCTCAGGGCTTGTAGGGCTCCTCCGGCAGGTAGCCCTCGACCAGCACGTCGGCCGGATCGAGCGGCTCGCCGGCGATCTCGACATTGTCGGCGATGAACTTCAGGGTGTTGGCGAACTTCTCGGGGAGGATGTGGCCATAGCCGTTCGCCTTGACGTCGTCGTTGACGACGATGCGCTCGAGCAGGTCGATCTCCTCGCGCACGATGTCGCGGTCGAGCGCCGGCACCATCTTGACCATGATGTCGGCGGCCTCGTCGCGATTGTCCATCGCATATTGCCAGCCGCGCATCGCCGCCTTGACGAAGCTCTTCACCGTTTCCGGGTTCTGCTCGAGGAAGGCTTCCTGCACGCCGACCGAGTTGGAGTAGAGGTCGAGGCCGTGATCGGCGGCGAACAGGCACACCGGCTCCTTGTCGGGCGCGGCGCGCTTGATCGCCGGGCCGCTCATCAGGAACTGGTCGACCGCGTCGACCTGGCCGGCGGCCAGCATGGTGACGCGCGCGGAAGCGTCGATGTTGACGACTTCGAGCTTGTCGGGGTCGAGGCCGTTGAGGTTCATGAAGGCGCGCCAGATGTTGGGCACGAACGAGGCGGAGGACGAGCCGAACTTCAGCCCCTCCAGCTGCGCCGGCTCGGTGACGTTGGCGCCCGGGTTGAGCGAATAGACGCAGTAGGGCGCCTCGACATAGGTGCCGGCGACGATCTTGACGCCTTCGCCGGCCGAGCCGGAGGCGGCAAGGCTGGGAACGTCGATCAGGCCGATCGGGGCGATGCCGGTCAGCACGCCGCGCACCGCGTCGGCCGTGCCCTTGGACGGCAGGATCTCGACATTCAGGCCTTCCTCCTTGAAGAAGCCCTTGTCGACGGCGACATACCACGGCGCGTGGCGGCCGAGGCTGATGAAGTCGAGCATGAACTTGACATCGGTTTCCTCGGCCATGGCCGGCGGGGTGGAAAGGCCGGCCAGGGCTATGGCGACGGCGAGCAGCTTGCGCGACATGATTGCGGACTCCCATTGTATATCTATAGGGGCCTTCGGGGGCCGTTCTGGTCTGTTGACCATAGAGGTATCATAAGATATTTCACGAGACATACAAGCTGATCGTTTAAGCCGCCGGCCATGGCGCCCCCCGCGCCGGGCCGGCATTTCCCGCCGCCGGAAAGGAGCCATATGGCATTCGTCGAGATCGAGAACGTCAGGAAGGTCTTCCGCGTCGGCCATGCGGAGATCGTGGCGCTGGACGAGGCCTCGCTTTCCTTCGAGGAGGGGGCGTTCGTGTCGCTGCTCGGCCCGAGCGGATGCGGCAAGACCACGCTGCTCAAGATCGTCTCCGGCCTGCTCGACCGCACGGCGGGAACCGTGCGGGTCGGCGGCACCGAGGTGACGGGGCCGTATTCCGACTACGGCTTCGTCTTCCAGCAGCCGGCGCTGATGCCGTGGCGCAACGTGCGCGACAACGTCCTGTTCCCGATGGAGATCCTCGGCCGGCGCGACGCCGAGGCCGAGCGCCGTGCCGGCGAGCTTCTGGCGCTGACCGGGCTGGCCAGCTTCGCCGGGGTCCGGCCGCACCAGCTTTCGGGCGGCATGCAGCAGCGCGTCTCGCTCTGCCGTGCGCTCATCCACAAGCCGAAGCTGCTTCTGATGGACGAGCCGTTCGGCGCGCTCGACGAGTTCACCCGGCTGGAGATGAACGACCTGCTCCTGCGCATCCGCGACGAGACGAAGGCGTCGGTGCTGTTCGTGACCCACTCGATCTCCGAGGCGATCTACCTGTCCGACAAGGTGGTGGTGTTCTCGCGCCGGCCGGCCCGCGTCAAGGAGGAAATCCTCATCAGCACCGACGGGCCGCGCAGCCAGGAGTTCCGCTTCACCTCCCAGTTCACCGAAGCCGAGCGGCGCGCCAGCGAGGCGCTGGGCCTGCTGCACGGCGAGGAGCATTGACCATGGGGTTTCCAGCATGACCGGCCGCATCCTCTATCCCCTCGCCGGCGTCGTCATCCTCGTGGCGGTGTGGTGGGGCTACTGCATCGCCTTCAACGTGCAGACCGCCGTTCTGCCCACGCCCGACAAGGTGGCGACGGCCTTCGTCGATCGCTTCGACCTTCTTCTCAGCGAGGGCTGGGTGACGTTGCAGGAAACCGTGCTCGGCTTCGCGCTGGCGCTCGGCATCGGCCTGCCGCTGGCGGTCGCCATCGCCAATTCGCGCCGGCTGAACCTGATGTTCTATCCGCTTCTGGTCGGGCTCCAGTCCGTGCCCAAGGTGGCGCTGGCGCCGATCGTGCTCGTCTGGCTCGGCACCGGCCTCGAATCCAAGCTCGCCATCGTCTGGCTGGTCGCGTTCTTCCCGATCATCATCGACACGGCGGCGGGGCTGAAATCGACCCCGCGCGAGCTGGTCGAGCTGGCGCGCAGCCTCAAGGCCTCGCCGTGGCAGCTGTTCTACAAGGTCCAGTTCCCGGCGGCGCTGCCCTTCGTGCTGACCGGCGCGAAGGTGGCGATCACGCTCGCCGTGATCGGCGCGGTGATCGGCGAGTTCATGGGCTCGTCGGCCGGGCTCGGCTATCTGCTGCTCAGCGCCACCTCGCAGTTGAACACGCCGCTCGCCTTCGCGGCGCTGTTCGCGCTCTCCTTCCTCGGCATGGCCGTCTACGCGCTGGTCGAGCTGGTCGAGGTGCTGCTGGCGCCGTGGCTGCCGCCCAAGGGGCATGGGCACTGAGGCGGGCCGCGCCTCCGACGCCTATGCCGCCAGCAGGCGGCCGTTGACGCAGACGCAGTTTCGGCCGCTCTTCTTGGCCAGATAGAGCGCCATGTCGGCCTCGTGCAGCACAGACGACAGGCTGCGCTTCGAGGAGGTGGCGAAGGACAGGCCCGCGCTGACCGTGCATCGCAGGCGCTCCTGTCCCGTTTCGATCTCGATCCCGGAAAAGAGATCGCGAATCCGGTTGACGACGATCTGCGCCGGCAGGGGCGCGGTGTTCCTGAGGATGGCGACGAACTCCTCGCCGCCGATCCTCGCCGTCACCGCGTCGCGGCCGCAATCGCTCAGCAGCAGCTGCGCGAAGCGCCGCAGCACCTCGTCGCCGACGGCGTGGCCGTAGCGGTCGTTGATCGACTTGAAATGGTCGAGGTCGAAGGCGGCCACCGCCGTGCCGACGGGAAGGAGCGCCGTGCCGTGGAGCTCGAACAGGGCCCTGCGGTTGTAGAGGCCCGTCAGCGGGTCGGTCCGCGACGCGACCGTCAGGCTTTGCACCAGCCTTGCGTGATTGAGCGCCAGCGAGACGGCGCCGATGCCCGCGAGCCCGATGATCGCTGCCAGCGCGTTCAGGTTCTCGGCCCAGTTGTTCGGCGTCCTGACCCGGTAGAGGGGCGATTCGATCAGGATGACGACCGCGCAGATCAGGAAGGACAGGGCGACCGCGACGTAGAGCCCGGTGAGGATCGGGATCAGCGTCGGCGCCTCGGATCTCGCCTTCCAGTAGCCCAGGCCGGCCGAGATCAGGATGGCGCCGGCGAGCGCGTTGACGAGGCTGGTGCCGATGCCGGTCAGGCCGAGCAGGAAGAACGGCGTGACGATCGCCGCCGAGGATCCCGCCACGGCCAGTATCCTGTGCGCCGGCGGCCTGCCCGTGTGGAACTGCCATCCCGCGCCCTCGATGATGCTGAAGCCGGCCAGGAGGACGCAGAAGGCCGGCGCGGCGAGGTGGGGATGCGGGCCGCCGATATGAAGCATGAACAGCCCCATGCCCAAAGCGAGGACGAAAAGGCCGGACGCCCACAGGGCGAGGAACGCCTCGGTGCGCGCGATCAGCCACCCCGCGAGGAGCACTCCGGCCTGACACGCCGCGAGCAGCGCGATCGTCAGGACAAGCGACGTATGGTCAAGCAAGGGCCCGCTCCATCCATTGCCCGATGGCAGCAGTCCGCGCTGCTGCCGGCCAGATTAGGAGATGCCTCCTACACATGAACAATCCTTTGTCCGGTTGCACGCAATTTTATGAAGAACCGGAAGATTTCCGCGAGGGCGGACGGGGGAGGGGCTTTCTCCACAGCCGGCGCGGCCGGATAACCCCTTCAAATCGGGGCCTTCCTTCTGTAACGCTGGTCGGGACGGTTTTCGAAAGCCCTCTGGGGGACCATGGCATTCCTGCAGGAACTGATCGCGGATCATGCCGCCTATATCGCGCTGGCGATCGTCGCGGTCACGTTCGCCGTCTTCGTTTGCGAACGCTACCCGCCCGAAGTGACCGCCTCGGCGGGCGCGGCCGCCTTCGTCGTGCTGGGGCTCCTGCCGGCGCGCGACGCGCTCGCGGTGTTCTCCAACCCCGCCCCGATCACCATCGCTGCGATGTTCGTGCTTTCGGGCGCGCTGGTGCGGACGGGGATCCTGGAAAGCGTCGCCGGCGTCATCTTCGACTGGTCGTCCAACCGGCCGATGGTGGCGATCGGGCTGCTTCTCCTCGGCGCGGTCGTGGTCAGCGCCTTCATCAACAACACGCCCGTGGTGCTGATCCTGATCCCCGTCGCCATCAAGCTGGCGCAGAAGCTCGGCGTCGCCTCGACGCGCCTTCTCATGCCGATCTCCTACGCGGCGATCCTCGGCGGCACCTGCACGCTCATCGGCACCTCGACCAACCTCCTCGTCGACGGCGTGGCGCGCGAGATGGGCATGGAGGCATTCTCGATCTTCGAGATCACGCCCGTGGGCATCGTCACCGCCGCCTCGGGGCTGGCGCTGATGCTCGTCTTCGGGCGGTGGCTGCTGCCCGACCGGCCGGACACGTCGGTGACGATCGATTCGGAATTCCTGACCGAGATCACCATCGTCGACGACGCCGAGCTCAACGGACAGCCGCTCAGGGATCTCGCCGCCTTCAAGCTGCCCCGGCTTCGCATCCTCGGGCTGAAGCGCGGCGGCGAGGTCCTGCGCGACGACCTGCCGGAAAAGGTGCTGAAGAAGGGCGACCGGCTGATCGTCGCCGCGCCCGCGTCGGAGATACTGACGCTCAACGAGGCGAGGCACCTGCGCGTCGGGCGCGCGCGGCTGGGAGGAAGGCCGGCCGAAACCCAGATCGTCGAGGCCGTGGTCGCGCCGCACCGGGCCTCAATCGGGCAGAAGCTCGCCAGCCTCGCGCTCGGCAGCCGGTTCGGCGTCCAGGTTCTCGGCGCGCATCGCCACCAGCACATTCCCGGACAGGACCTCGGCAGCATCATCGTGCGCCCCGCCGACAAGCTGCTGCTCGAAGGCTCGCCCGAAGGCCTCGACGCGATGACGCAGCAGGGCTACGTCGTTTCGGTGACGCAGACTGCGGGGCGCGCCTTCCGCCGCTCCCGGGCGCCGCTGGCGCTCGCCGCGCTCGGCGGCGTCATCCTCTTTTCCGCGCTCGGCCTCGCCGACATCTCGATCCTTTCCATGGTCGCCGTGGTTGCCATCCTCGTGCTGCGCTGCATCGACGCCGAGGAGGCGTGGGGCTCGATCGACGGCGGCATCCTGATCCTCATCTTCGCCATGCTGATGATCGGCCTCGGCATGCAGCGCAGCGGGGCGATCGACCTGGTGGCGCGATCGGTCGCGCCGCATCTGGTCGACACCTCGCCGTTGGTCACGCTCCTCATCGTCTATCTCCTGACCTCGACGCTGACGGAGATGATCACCAACAACGCCGTGGCGGTGGTGATGGCGCCGATCGTCATCGGGCTGGCCGGCCAGATCGGCATCGACCCGCGCCCGCTCGTCGTCGCGGTCATGTTCGCCGCCAGCGCCAGCTTCGCCACGCCGATCGGCTACCAGACCAACACGCTGGTCTACGGCGCCGGCAACTACCGCTTCGCGGATTTCCTGAAGCTCGGCATCCCGATGAACATCGTCGTCGGCCTGTCGACCTGCCTCGCCATCTTCTTCTTCTACGGCATGTGAGCGGCGTTTTGCCGCGGAACCGCGGCCGGGGCCCCGGCGTTGTCCGGCCACGACCCCGTGCCCGCCGTTTCCGCTGAGCGATCGGAGGAACAGATGTTCGAAGGCTTCGACGCCCTGCTTCTGGCCCGGATCCAGTTCGCCTTCACCGTTTCCTTCCACTTCATCTTCCCGGCCCTCACCATCGGGCTGGCGAGCTATCTGGCCGTGCTGGAGGGCCTGTGGCTGTGGATCGGGCGCGACGTCTATCTCGACCTGTTCCGCTACTGGATCAGGATCTTCGCCGTCACCTTCGCCATGGGCGTGGTCTCCGGCATCGTGCTGTCCTACCAGTTCGGCACCAACTGGTCGGTGTTCTCCGACCTTGCCGGGCCGATCGTCGGGCCGTTGATGGCCTATGAGGTGCTGACCGCCTTCT
>DAOMOI010000033.1:0-12068 GCA_035444225.1 Aquamicrobium sp.
GGACGATGCCGAGGTCGAGGGCAAGGCGCTCGAGATCGCTGCCCGCCTGGCCGAGCAAGGCATGGCGCTTGTCGGCCGCACCGAGTCCTTCAAGAACGGCGTCATGAGGTTCGCGCCCGACCTGCGCGAGAACATCGCGCGTGGCGACGCCAACCTGATGTCGCTGCTGGACGAGGCCGACGCCTACGTGGCCCGCAACGGCCTCGACCTGCCCGAGGAGCCCGATGCCCGCAGGATCGAGCCGGACCCGCCATGCGTGACCGATCCCATTCTCGCCCTCGACCTGGCCGAAGCGGGAATAGGCTCGATCGTATGGGCGACGGGCTTTGCCCTCGACTATGGCTGGCTGAAGGCCGGCGCGTTCGATGCGAACGGCAAGCCGATCCATCGGCGCGGCATCTCGCCTGAACCCGGACTCTATTTCCTCGGGCTTCCCTGGCTGTCGGGGCGGGGGTCCAGCTTCATCTGGGGCGTCTGGTACGACGCCAGCCATCTGGCCGACCATATTTCCACGCGGCGCGGATATATGGCGCATCACGCCTCGGCGCCGTGCTAGACCCATGGAGACCACGGTGGCGCATACCCGCATCCGCAAGTTCAACACGAAAGACACCTATCCCGAGCAGAACCTCGACAACGACCTTTGCCAGGCGGTCGTCACGCGAGGCGGCAAGACCGTCTGGCTGCGCGGCCAGTGCCCGCAGAACCTCGACGACGCGGTCAATATCGACAGCCATGACCCGGTCGAGCAGACCCACAAGGTGATGCGCAACATCAAGCAGCTGATCGAGGAAGCCGGCGGCGGCATGGAGCATCTGGTGAAGGTCGTGGTCTACCTGACCGACATACGCCACCGCGAGGCCGTCTACCGCACGATGGGCGAATACATCAGGGACGTGCATCCCGTGTCGACCGGGCTGGTGGTGCAGGCGCTGGCCCGGCCCGAATGGCTGGTCGAGATCGACGGCACGGCCGTGATCCCGGAGTGATGCCGTGACCTTCTCCCTCGTCGCCCGCTGCGCCGAAACCGGCATGTTCGGCGTCGCCGTCTCCTCTTCCTCCCCGGCCGTCGCCGCGCGGTGCGCCCATGCCCGCGCCGGCGTCGGCGCGGTGGCCTCGCAGAACGTCACGGACCCGATGCTGGGGCCGCTCGCGCTCGACCTGATGGAACGGGGCATGAGCGCCGGGCAGACGATCGAGGAGATAAGGAGGCGCGGCAGCTTCATCGAGTACCGGCAGGTGCTCGTGGTCGATACGGCAGGCCGCGCCGCCGTCCATTCCGGGCCGCGTTCGCTCGGCATCTGGACGCATGCGCTGGGCGAAGACGTCGCCTCGGGCGGCAACCTCCTGGCCAATGACGGCGTACCGCAGGCCATCGTCGACGGGTTCCTCGCCAGCGCGGGCCATCTGGGCGACCGCCTGCTCGCCGCGATGCGCGCCGGCCTCGCCGCCGGCGGCGAGGCCGGCCCGGTCCGTTCGGCGGGGATGAAGCTGGTCGACAAGCTCAGCTGGCCCGTCGCCGATCTGCGCTGCGACTGGACGGAAGGATGCCCGATCGAGGCCGTCGCCGCCGCCTGGGACGTCTACAAGCCGCAAATGGCGGCCTATGTCCAGCGCGCCCTCGATCCACGCGAGGCTCCGTCCTACGGCGTGCCGGGAGACGAGTGAGGCCGGGTGGATCATTGGCGGATCACGGGCGGATCATGGACAGCATCGACATCCTCGAACGGCTGATCGCCTTCCCGACCGTAAGCCGGGACAGCAATCTCAACCTCATCGCCTATGTGTCGAGGATGCTGCTGGACCGTGGCGTCGCCAGCCGCCTCGTCCCGTCGCGGGACGGCCGCAAGGCCAATCTGCTGGCGACCGTCGGGCCGCAGGATCGGGCCGGCGTCATGCTGTCGGGCCATGTCGACGTGGTGCCGGTCGATGGCCAGGACTGGACGCTGCCGCCTTTCGCGATGACGAAGCGCGAGGGACGGTTGTACGGGCGCGGCGCGGCCGACATGAAGGGGTTCGTCGCCTGCGCCCTCGCCGCTGCGATCAGGGCCTCGACGATGCGGCTGGCGACGCCGCTTCACCTCGCCCTTTCCTATGACGAGGAGGTGGGCTGCATCGGCGTGCGCGACCTGATCGAGGCCCTGCGGGCGGCTGCGCAAAGACCGCTTTTGTGCATCGTCGGCGAGCCGACCGGCATGCGCGTGGCCACCGGCCACAAGGGCAAGATCGCCGCGCGCGCCGTTTGCAGGGGACGCGAGGGACACTCGGCACTGGCGCCGCTGGCGCTCAACGCCATCCATCTCGGCTGCGACCTCGTCGCCGCGCTGCGTGCCGAGCAGGACAGGCTTGAGCGCGACGGCGCCCGCGACGGCGGCTACGACATACCCTATACCACCATCCATGCCGGCACGATGAATGCCGGCGTGGCGCTGAACATCGTGCCGAACCTGTGCCGGATCGATTTCGAGATCCGCAACGTGGCGGCCGACCCGCAGGCCATCCTGGCCGGCTTGCGCGCCGAGGCGACCCGCATCGCCGCGCGGGCGGCCGCCATCGCCCCGGAGGCGGCGGTCGGGATCGAAATCGTCAACAGCTATCCCGGCCTGGACACGCCCGCCGGTTCGCAAGCGGTCGCCTTCGTCCGCTCGCTGGCCGAGGCCGACGGCACCGTCAAGGTTGCCTTCGGCACGGAGGGCGGCCTGTTCAGCCGCGATCTCGGCACGCCGACGGTGATCTGCGGGCCGGGGTCGATGGCGCAGGGTCACGGACCTGACGAATATGTCGGCATCGAGCAGATGCGACGGTGCGACGCGATGCTCGACCGGCTCCTGGGCAGGCTCGTGCAGGGTGGTCCACCCCTGTGAAACTACTCGATGACCTGCTCGGCCCCGAACACGCGCTGCCCGGCGACGAAGCGGCGGCAATGGTCGATGAAGGCCCGCACCGTGTGCGTGCGGTGATCCGCGTTGGGCAGGGCCAGCCCCATGGTCAGCGGCCGCAGGCCGGCGTCCAGCGGCACGAACACCAGCGGCTTGCCGTCCGGCGACAGGGTGTTGAGCGGGCGCATGTTGGCGATGCCGTAGCCGAAGCCGTTGCCAACCATGGAACGCATCACCGCGATGTCGCCGGTGCGCTCGGCGATGTTCGGCCGTATCCCCTTGTTGTGGAAGGCGGACAGGAAATACTCGCGGCTGTAGGGCAGGTCGAGCAACACCATCGGCTCGTCGGCCAGATCCTCCGCGGCGATCGACGCCTTTTCGGCGAACCTGTGTCCGCGCGGCAGCATGACATAGGCCGGAACGCGCATCAGGGGCTCGAATGCGATGTCCTGCGGCAGCTCGAGGTCGTAGGTGAGGGCGACGTCGATCTCGCCGCGCTGCAACATCTCGAACAGTTGGCCCTGATGGCGCTCGAACTGCCGCACGCGCACATCCGGGTAGGTACTTTCGAACCGGGTCCGCAGGGAGGGCAGCACGATCTGGGCGAAGGTGAGCAGGCAGCCGACCGCCAGCGGGCCGCGCACCTTTTCGGCGATGTCACCGGCCACGTCGTGCAGGGCGTCGGCGGCGGCGAGGAGTTGCGCCGCTGCCTTCAGGAACACCCGTCCGCCGGAGGTCGGGGACAGGCCGTGGGAATGCTTGCGCACGAAGAGCTGAAGGCCGAACTCCGCCTCCAGCTGCACGATCGCCGCCGAAATCGAGGGAGGCGAGACATTGACCTGCTCGGCGGCCCTGGCGATGGAGCCGGCTTCGCCGACGGCCACGAAATATTCGAGCTGCCTGAGCGTGAAGCGGAGCGGCACGGGCCTAGCTCGCCATTTTCCGGAGGCCGGTCATGTCGCGAGAACCTCCATGCGCTACCGCGAAACGTGGCCGAGCCGCATGGATATGTCGCGGGCGGCGTCCACGACCAGCTCTATCAGCCCCTGATACATCTCGACGGCGGGGTAGCGGCGCTTGAGCGTGGAGATGTTCACGGTCGCGACGGCATGCCCGCGCGCATCGAATACCGGCGCGGAAATCGAGAGATGGCCGGGCACGTTCGTGTCCTCGGCGACGTAGAAGCCTTGCCGGCGGATCGCGGCAAGGTCGTCCGCCAGCGATTCCAGCCGCTCGCCCAGCACCAGCCTGGCTTCCTCCCGCGGCAGCCAGGCGGCGAGCACACGCCCCGAGGAGACCGAATGGGCGGGAAAACGCATGCCTACGGTCACATTCAACGAGTCGATATGCCGTCCGAGGATCGACGACAGGATCACGATCTCGGCCCCTTCGAGGATGGTCAGCGCGCAGGTGTCGCCGCACTTGTTGTTGACGACCACCAGGCTGGCATGGGCCTCCTGGGCCAGCTTGGAGGTGCTGGCCAGGACATATCCACGCACGAAGGCCTTCGGTGACAGCCGGTATTTCCGCGTCGTCGGGTCGCGGCGCAAATAGTCGAGCTGGAACAGCGTGTAGACAAGGCGCTGGACCGCACTCTTTCCCAGGCCCGTGGCCATGGCGATATCCTGCAACCCCAACTCGGTGGTCGCATCGGAAAAGGCCTCCAGCACCCTCAGCCCCTTTTCCAGCGACGCGATGAACAGGCGCTCGTCGGGCTCGCTTCTTTCCGGTGCGAGGCCGTGATCCGGCACGGGTTCCAAATCGCCGTCATCGCCCGCTGCGTGCATCAAGGTCCCTCTCCATGAAAACGGGCTCCGGATTGCCCGCTTCCCGCCAGTTCTTCCGCCTCTATGCCACACATCCGAAGAAACCGCGCGGTTCCGTCGGCCGTGCCGGCGCTCGATCGTTTACGGTTTCATGGAAACGGTCAAACGATCCGTACATTTTCCCCGGACCTGCCCGGAGCCGCCCGGCCGGCGGTCAATCATCGTCCATGGCTATTGCCCGGCGCCCGGGTCGTCGGGCACGACGACGACGGCGCTGTCGGACCAGCCAAGGCGGACCTTCTCGCCGCGGACGCTGCCTGCCGGGCCTGGATTGCTGGCATTGCGGGCGAGCAGGCTGATGCCGCAGGGCAGGGCGGCCGTGACGCGGACGCTGCTTCCGAAGAAAGCCAGCTGGCTCACCTCGCCCTCGACCTCGTTGTCCGCTCTTTCCCCCGATGCCAGAACGCGCACGTTTTCCGGCCGCAGGAGCACGGTATGCCGGCTGCCCGGGCGCGCCTCTTCCGGGCCGGCGCCGACGCGTGCGCCGTGCGGACCCTCCAGAAACGTGCGCCCGTCCCGCTCGACCAGCGTGGCCTCCAGCATGTTCGCCTCGCCGAGGAAATCGGCGACGAAGGGCGTCTGGGGGCGGAAGTAGAGATCGGCCGGCTTCGAGACCTGGACCGCCTTGCCTCCGTCCATCAGGCAGATGCGGTCCGACATCGACATCGCCTCGTCCTGATCGTGAGTGACGTAGACCGCGGTGAAGCCGAGCTGGTCGTGGAGACGCTTGATCTCGACCTGCAACTGCGTGCGCAGCTTCTTGTCGAGGGCGCCGAGCGGCTCGTCCATCAGCACGATGGGCGGCCTGTAGACCAGGCAGCGCGCGATCGAGACACGCTGCTGCTGGCCGCCGGAGAGCTGCCGCGGCTGGCGGTCGGCCAAGGCCGTCAGGCCCACCAGCTCCAGTGTCTCGTTCACGCGCCTGACGATGTCGGCCTTCGGCATCTTGCGCACGCGCAGCGGAAAGGCGACGTTCTCGAACACGCTCAGATGCGGCATCAGGGCGTAGTTCTGAAAAACCATGCCGATGCCGCGCTCGCGCGCCGGCACGTCGGTGATGTCGCGCTCGCCGAAATACAGCACTCCCGCGCTCGGCTCCGTCAGCCCGGCCAGGATGTTGAGCAGCGTCGTCTTTCCCGAGCCCGACGGCCCGAGCAGGGTCATGAACTCGCCCGCCTCGATGTCGAGCGTGAAGGGGGGCAGCACCGACACGTTGCCGTAGCGTTTCTCGATGCTGCGGAAGGATATGGGTATTCCGACGCGTGCCGTGTCAACCATGGCCGGCTCCGCGTCCGGAGGAAGGGCCGCCGCGGCTGAGCTTGTAGCCGGTCGCCTCGAGATCCCAGCAATCGTGCACGGTGCGCGGCAGGTCGGGTTTCTTGATGCGCTGGGTGGGCGTGCGCGGAAAGTCGGTGGTGAACGCGACATAACGCGGAATCTGGAAATAGGGCATGCGTTCCTCGCACCAGCGGATCAGGTCGAGCGGCTGCAACGCCTCGCCCTCGGTAAGGCGCAGGATGATCTTCAGGTCGTCCTCGCCAAGCTCGCTCGGAACGCCGACGAGCGCCGATTCCTCAACGGCGGGATGCTGGTTGATGATGCGCTCCACCTCCCAGGCCGAGACATTCTCGCCGCGGCGGCGCACGCTGTCCTTCTTGCGGCCGACGAAATAGAAATAGCCGTCCGTGTCGCGATATCCCAGATCGCCGGTGTGGAACCAGCCGCCCCGGCGCACGGCCGCGTTCGCCGCGTCGTTGCGGAAATATCCCTTCGAGGTCAAGCCCTCCACTTCGGGCTTGACCACGATCTCGCCGGTCTCGCCGTCGGGGGCCGGCCCGCCCTCGTCGTCGACGATGCGGACATCGAAGGGCGGTATCGCGAGGCCGATCGAGCCGACCCTGCCGGTGCGGTTGCCGGTGACGAAGCTGGTCATCTCGGTCAGGCCGTAGCCTTCCCTTATGCGCACGCCGAAGCGGTCCTCGACCTGCTTCCAGACATTGGGCGGGCAGCCGCCGCCCCAGGCGATGCGGACGCCGTGATCGCGGTCGGCGGGGCTGGCGGGCTGCTTGAGCAGGATGGGCAGGACGCCGCCGAGATAGTGGACATGAGTGGCGCGATAGTGCTTGGCCTGCGCCCAGAAGCTGGAGGCGCTGAAGCGCGGCACCAGCGCGAAGGTGGAAAGCGTCTGCAACGCCACCAGCGTCACCTGCGCGCCCGACAGATGGTAGAGCGGCTCCCACATCAGCATGACGTCGCCGCGCCCCATTCCCGCGACATGGACGCAGGTCTGCGCGCTGATGCGCAGGCCCTGATCCGTCATCAGCGAACCCTTCGGCTCCCCGGTCGTGCCGGAGCTGTAGCTGAGGCACACGGCATCGTCCGGCCCCGGCCCGGCGGGCAACGGACCCGAGGCGTCGGTCTGCGCAAGCGTCTCGAAGGCGAGCGGGCCGCCAGGGCGGCCGCGCCATATGACCTTTTCGATGCCGCGCACGGCAAGCAGGGCCTCGAAGGCATCGCCATAGGCGTCGTCGACGATCGCCGCGGCGGGCTGCGCATGCTCCGCCAGGAAAAGCAGCGCCTCGCCCTTGCTGTGCGCGTTGACCGGGACCCAGACGATACCCGTTCGCAGCAAGGCGAAGATGGTGACGACGTGGTCGATATGCTGCGGCAGCATCACCAGCACGCGATCGCCCGGCGAAATGTCGGCGGCGAGCAGCCCATGCGCCAGACGATCGGCCCGCTCCGTCATCTCCCTCACCGAGAACGCGTCGTCCTCGAACCGGGCGAGGACATGGTCCGGCTGTTCGCGCGCCAGATCGTCCATGAGTTCGCGGACCGTCCGGTCTGAAAGAGGATTGCCAGGCAAGGCGATTTGCATTCACTGATCTCCGTGGAAACTGATGCTGGGTTCAAGCCGGGGGCTGCTCGCGCGACTGCAAGCGATAGGTGACGAAGCCGATCAGCAGCGAGGTCAGGGTCAGGAGCGTCGAGACCGCGGCCAGCACCGGCGACACCTCCCACTGGATCGAGCTGTACATCTTGACCGGCAGCGTGGCCGTGGTCGTGCCGGTGACGAACCAGGCGATCACCACCTCGTCGAAGGACATGAGGAAGGCGAGCAGCGCGGCGGAGATGATCGACTGCCATAGCTGCGGCAGGGTTACCCTGAAGAAGATGGTGAACCAGCCGGCGCCCATCAGCGCTGCCGCGGTCTCCGCCAACGGGGATATCTGGCGGATGCCGGCGCTTACCGTGACGAAGACGAAGGGCGTGATGAACGAGGCATGCGCCAGAACGAGGCCGAAGGTGGTTCCCGTCAGGAACAGGTGGGAAAAGAAGATATAGGTGCCGAGGGCGATGACGACGGCCGGGAGCACGAGCGGGCCGATGAAGAGGGCGCTGAGCAGGTCGCGGCCGCGGAAGACGCGCCGGCCGATCACGAACGCCGCCGGCACCCCGATCGCGAGCGCGATGGCAAGACTGCACAAGGCGACGATGAAGCTCTGGAGCGTCGCCCGCATCCAGGAATCATCCCCGAAGAATTCCCGATAGAGCGCGAGGGAAGGCTGAAGCGGCGGAAAGGAGATGACCCCGCTTCCGTCGAAGGAGATCGGGATGACGATCAGCGTCGGCAGGACGAGAAAGCAGTGGATCAGCCCGACAAGCAGGTTGAAGGGGTTGAGGAAGGCAAGTCTGCGTCTTGATCTCATGGTCGCTCTCCTAGGCCATCGCGCGCGACCGGCTCATGCGGCGGGCCAGCGCGATCAGCACGCACACCACGGCCGTGAGCGTGATCGCGATCGCGGAGGCGGCAGGCCAGTCAAGGGTCTCGCGCAGGCGGAAGTCGATCAGGTTGGCGATCATGAGATCCTTGCGGCCGCCCAGCAGCGCCGGCGTCACATAGGCGCCAAGCCCGAAGGTGAAGGAGATGAGAAAGGCCGCCGCCGCTCCCGGCAGGGTCAGCGGCAAGGTCACGCGCCAGAAGGTGGTGAAGGGCGAAGCGCCCATGACGTCGGCCGCGCGATAGATGTTGCGGTCGATCTGCAACATGCTGGTGAGCAGCGGGAATACGACGAACGGTATGACCTGATGCGTCATCGCTATGCCGACGCCGGTGCGGTTGAAGATGAGGTCGAGCGGCCCGAAGGGAAAGAGCGAGGCTTCCAGCGCCTGGTTGAGCAGGCCGGCGCGGCCGAACAGCACGATGAAGGCATAGCTCTTCACCAGGATGCTGGTCCAGAAGGGGATCAGCACCAGGATCATGAGCATGTGGCGGGTTCTGGGGGCGCATCGCGACATGTGCAGCGCCAGCGGGTAGCCGAGCAGCAGCGCGGCCACGCTGGACAACAGCGCGATCTCGAAGGTGCCCCTCATCACGCGCCAGAACAGGGTGCTGCCGGCGATGCCGGCATAGGCGTCGACCGACCAGCCCTGCGGGCCGCTCAGGCTGGTCCACCAGGCGATGGCGAGCGGAGCGAGGAACCCGATCGACATGACGACGATCCCCGGCGTCATGAAGGCCGTCAGCGCCGACGGCCGGTAGCGGCGGGGGATGAGGGCGAACGCCGACGCGGCGCGGGCCGGCTGAAGCGACCCGCGCCCTTTCTCTTCGGACAGGCGATCCTGATGCATGGATGCTCCAACCATGTGCCGGCCTCTCGAACGGGACTGCCCTTTCGTCTCAGGTCAGCAGCCACTCCTTGAAACGCGCATTGAGCTCCTCGTAATGTTCGGCCCAATAGGCGTCGCTGATGAGGATGTGCTGCTTGTTGCCGAGATCGGGCGCCCATTTCTGCGCCTCCGCATCCATCAACGCGGTGGCGTCCTTTGCATTCGGGATGCTGGTCATCATGCTGCAAAGAGCGGCATTCTGCTGCGGCCGCATGGCGAAGTCGATGAACTTCATCGCCGCCTCGCGGCGCGGGCTGCCCTTGACGACGCCATAATAGAGCGAGCCGATGGTGCATTGCTTCATCGACATTGCGAGCGGGACCCCGCCTTCCTGCGCGGCGCGGATGCGGTTGGTGAAAACATAGCTGAAGTCCACCTCCTCGCTTTGCAGCAGTCCGGTCATCTGGGCGGTCTCGCTCACCCATTTGCGCACATGCGGCTTGAACTCGTCCAGCGCCTTGAACCCGCGCTCGACATCGAGCGGATAGAGCGAATCCACGGGCACGCCCGAGGCGACCAGCGCCATCTCCAGCGTCTCGCTGATGCGCGCGCGCAAGGTTCGGGTGCCGGGGAACCGCTGTACGTCGAAATATTCGACGATGTCGGTGGGATGCGCGCCGTCCGCGTGGCGCCCGGTGTTCCAGCCGACGCCGGCAGCATAGGTGTAGATGGGGACGAGGTCCGGGGTGGGGGCCGAAAGCAGCAGGTTGCCGGTGCGGACGATATCGGTGTCGATCGGCTCCCAGAAGCCGGACTTGGAACCGGACATGGCCATGGCGCCGGGAAGATCGAGAATGTCCCACTCGATATTGCCGGTCTGGATCTGGGCCTTGACCTTGGCGAGGTCCGGTCCGTCGGCGATGACCACCGGGATGCCGGTCTCCCTGGTGAACGGCTCGGCCAGCAGCTCCTTGACCGCCTTTGCCACCACGCCGCCCCAGGTCACGAACACGACCGGGCCGTCGGCGGCCCTTGCCCGGCCGGGGATGACGAGAGCGGGAGCGGCGAGCGCGGCGGCGGCGGCGCTCATGAAGGTGCGCCGGGTGACCGGCGCGACGGGGCAGGACGGCTTGGTCATGTTACTCTCCTCCGTTTGGATCGTTGCGATTGCCGTGCCCGTTCACGCCCCGGCTGCCGGAGCCCGCGATCCGTAGCGCCCGTGCGATGAAGGCGATGTCGGGCTGCGTCTCGAGGGAGGCGACCCTGTCCAGGAGGTCGGCGACGTCGGCATCCGGTATGAGCGCAGCGACCTTGGACGCCATCTCGGCGTCGCCCCATCGTGTGGCGTCGCTCCACGGGTCGCCCCAGGCGTATTCGCTTTCGGCGCGGAAGGTTTCCCTGTCCGTGCGTATCGTCACGGCGCTCGGCAGGCGTCGCACCACCCGGTCCCCGGCCTTCTCCATGTCGTGGAGAATGTCGGACGAGTTCGGGTGCTCGACGACCCTGACGCATTCGCGAAGACGGCGCACCTGCGGGTCGAGGCACAGTTCCTGCGACAGCCACAGCGCGCCGGACGGGACATCGAGGAGCCGCATCGCCATCGCATGCGGGAAGCTGAACTGCCGGCTGACGAAATTGCGCGGATCGGGATTGAGGAATCGCTGCGACATCGCGCAGGGATTGGTTTCCACGATGATCTCGTGGATGTCCTGCGGATGGATGGAGCGCGTCCTCAGCAGTTCCTCCAGAGCTGTCAGCGCATAATGTATCCACCGGCAGCACGGCCAGGCCTTGTACATGATCTCGCGCAGGAGCCAGCGCTCCCCCAGTTCCCCGGCCACGGCGTTGGTGTCGGCCTCCGCGATCCCGGCCATGCGGAAAAGGCCGCGCTCGCCATCCATGAGCGTCGGAATGCCGGTCGATCCCGCCTCGACCGAAAGCGCCCCGAACACGCCGGCGAGCGCACACCAGCCGGTGTCGCAGTACTTCGTGTTCGGCAGGTCAACCTCGGTCGCCCATTTCGCGCCGATCGGCACGGGCGAGCTGGCGCCGGCGACGCCGAAGGTCTGGGCCATCTTCGCGGCGTCGAAGCGCATGGCCGTGGCCGCGGCGCCGGCGGCGGCGAACACCACGCATGTCGAGATGCCCCATACATCGGGCAGGCCGACGACCTTGCCGTCCTCGACCTTCAAATAGGCGCCGCCGGCCTCGGAGACGCGGCCGCCGAGTTCATAACCGGCGATCGCCGCCAGCAGGAACTCGCGGCCTGACAGGTTACGGGCCTCGGCGATGGCGAGGGCGGCCGCGAAAGCCGCACAGCCGAAATGCACGCCCGAGGGGTATGCCTCGTCGAAATCCATGCTGTTGCCGAGGCGTCCGTTGGCGTAGGCGGCGGCCGCGGCCGTGAAGCGCTCCCCGGTTCCCGCCACGCTCGCTTCCTCGCCGCGGCCGAGCATGCGCGCAAGCTCGATGCTCAGCGGCCCGATCTCGGTTTCGGCAGCCGCCGCGACGCAGGCGATCATGTCGAGCAGGAACCGCTTCGCCTCCGCGACCACGTCGGCGGGCACGTCATCGAGCGTCAGTCGCGAAAAATGCTCCGCGAGCAGGCTGGTCGGATTATGGATTTCGGTATGGCGGCCGCCATTCATTTATGCCGGCTTTCTTTCTTGCGCGCCATGAACTGGCGCGTGCCTTCCGCCATGTCGCCGTCACGGATGGCCGCGACCTGGGCGGCCTCGGCGAAATCGAAGGC
>DAOMOI010000034.1:0-11717 GCA_035444225.1 Aquamicrobium sp.
GCCGTATTTGACCTCATAGGCATAGTCGGCATGGCCGGGACGGTACTGGCGAGCGATCTCGCCGTAGTCCTTCGAGCGCTGGTCGGTGTTCTCGATCAGCATCGAGATAGGCGTGCCGGTCGTCACCAGCGTCTCGCCGTCCTCGTCCGTGACGAAGCCGGACAGCACCTTGACCTCGTCCGGCTCGCGGCGCTGGGTGACGAAGCGCGACTGGCCCGGCCGCCTGCGGTCGAGCGCGGCCTGGATCTCGGCGACGGTGAAGCGGATGCCGGGCGGGCAGCCGTCGACGACGCAGCCGAGCGCCGGCCCATGGCTTTCTCCCCAGGTGGTGACGCGGAACAGATGGCCGAAGCTATTGTGGGACATGGCAAAGAGCCTGCAAGACGCGTTTCGCCACGCTTCTATTGGCCTTTGCCGGACGCGTCAAACGCGCTCATGCGCCAACCCCCGCGCCAAACCTTTGACATAGTGTAGCTGTTTCTGCTTTCGTCGCGCCCGGACGACGACAACCGCATCGCCGGCAGGCGAAGCCAATCATAAGGGAGTGCCCATGCGCACCGTGACAGGGATGGTTTCCGCGCTCATCGTGGCGGCAGGGCTGGCGCTTTCCTCGGCCGCCATGGCCGCCGACGACGAGGGCAAGGTCAGCCGCGTCGATCCGGAAGCGATGACGCTGACGCTGGACAACGGCAACACCTACAAGCTTTCCGGCGAGTTCGACATCGAGGCGCTCGAGGTCGGCGTCGAGGTGGTGCTGGCCTACGACACGGTCGGCGGCGAGAAGCTGGTCACCGACCTCGTCATCTACGAGTAGAATCGCTTGTCTTTCCGCAATTCCGGACGGAAAAGTGCTTCACACTTTTCCTGGAATTGCTTTACTGCCATTCGAGCGTGTCGCCGGCCAGACGCAGCAGCCGGTCCTGCGGCACGGGCAGGATGGCGGCCTCGTGCGGCTTGAGCGTGCCCGTCAGCGCGAAGACCGCGCGGATGACGCCGCCATGGGTGACGCAGACCGTGTCGCGCCCCACGCCGTCGAGCCACGGCCGCACCCGCGCCGCGAGCCCGGCATAGCTTTCCGCGCCCTCGCCCGGCGGCACGAAGCCCCATTTGTCGCTCTCGCGGCGGGCGAAGCAGCCGGGATCGACCGTCTCGAGCTCGGCGAAGGTATGGCCCTGCCAGTCGCCGAAATTCACCTCGACCAGGGAAGGATCGGTACGGTAGCCGGCCGGGTCGAGGCCCATGGCGGCGCGCATCAGCTCCATGGTCTCGCGCGTCCGGCGCATCGGGCTGACGACGAAGTCGAAGGGCGCGGCGGTGCCGATCAGCTCTGCCAGCGCGCGGCCGTTGGCGCTGGCCTGGGCGCGGCCGGTCTCGTTCAGGTCGGTGTCGGCCTGCCCCTGCAAGCGCGCCTCGGCATTCCAGTCGGTCTCACCGTGGCGGACGAAATAGACGGTCGGCGCGCTCATCCCCTGCCGCTCGCCCTGTCCCGTCATTCCTTGACGGTGGAGATGTCGGGCGCGTCCACCGATTTCATGCCGACGACGTGGTAGCCGGCATCGACGTGGTGCACCTCCCCGGTGACGCCGCGCGACAGGTCGGAAAGCAAATAGAGGCCCGAGCCGCCGACCTCCTCGATGGAGACGGTCTTCTTGAGCGGGGCGTTGTACTCGTTCCACTTCAGGATGTAGCGGAAATCGCCGATGCCGGAGGCGGCGAGCGTCTTGATCGGGCCGGCGGAGATGGCGTTGACGCGGATGCCCTTGGCCCCAAGATCGACGGCGAGATAGCGCACGCTGGCCTCCAGCGCCGCCTTGGCAACGCCCATGACGTTGTAGTGCGGCATCACCTTCTCGGCGCCGTAATAGGTCAGCGTCAGCAGCGAGGCGTTGTCGTTGAGCATCGCCTCGGCGCGCTTGGCGACGGCGGTGAAGGAATAGACGGAGATGTCCATCGTGCGCAGGAAGTTGTCACGCGTGGTGTCGACATAGCGGCCGTCCAGCTCGTCCTTGTCGGAGAAGGCGATGGCGTGGACGAGAAAATCGAGCTTGCCCCACTTCTTCTCCAGCCCGTCGAACACGGCATCGACGCTGGCCATGTCCGTGACGTCGCAATCGCCGGCGATGTGCGCGCCCAGGTCCGCGGCAAGCGGCTCGACGCGCTTGCGGAAGGCGTCGCCCTGATAGGTCAGCGCCAGCTCCGCGCCCTGATCGGCGCAGGCCTTGGCGATGCCCCAGGCGATGGACCTGTTGTTGGCGACGCCCATGATGAGGCCGCGCTTGCCTGCCAGAAGACCGTTTCCTGCCGTCATGTGACGTTTCTCCGCAATCATCCCTGCCCGCCTGCCCTATCGCACAGGCGGTTTGCCGCTTCAAGGCGGCTTTGCCGGTCAGGCGTCGGCGGAGCGCTCCTTGCGCATCAGCGCCTCGAGCGCGTGGTCGCCCTCGGGCAGCATGATGCGGACATGGGCGTAGAGGTCGCCGTGGCCGCCGGACTTGAGCGGCAGGCCCTTGCCCTTGAGCCGCAGCCGGCGGTCGGAGCTCGACCAGGCGGGAACCGCGACGGCGAGCCGCCCGTGCGGCGTCTCGACCGGCACCTTGGCGCCGAGCACGGCATCGGCGAGCGGAACCGGCACGTCGACATGCAGGTCGCGGCCCTCGACGCGGTAGAGCGAATGGGGCCGGAAGCGGATCCTGACCAGCGCGTCGCCCGGCTTGCCGCCGAAGGGCGAAGGCTGGCCCTGGCCCTTCAGCCGGATGGTCTGGCCGTCCTCGACGAAGGCGGGCAGCTTGATGCCGACCTTGCGCCCGTCCGGGAAATGCGCCGCGACCTTGTCCGCCCGCGCCGCCTCCTCGATGGTGACGTCGAGCACGACGTTCAGGTCGGCGCCGGCGGGCGCGGCCGATCGGGAGCGTCCACCCATGCCGCCACCGGGGCCGCCCCCCATGCCGCTTCCCATGCCACCGGGACCCCGCCGTGTGCCGAAAAGCTCGCTGAAGATGTCGCCGGCGTCGAAGCCCTCGCCGCCCGAGGTGCGGAACTCGAAATGCGCGCCGCCCGGCCCACCCTGCGCGCCCTGCGCGCGGCGGAAGGCGGCAAAGGGGTCGCCATGAGCGCCGCCCTCGAAGCCGGCGAAGCGCGGCTTGCCGGTGGCGTCGATCTCGCCGCGGTCGAACTGGCCGCGCTTTTCCTCGTCGCCGACGATCTCATAGGCCTGGTTGACCTCGGCGAAGAGGTCCTTGGCCTTGGGATCGTCCGGATTCTGGTCCGGGTGGTATTTCTTCGCGAGCTTGCGGAACGCGGACTTGATGTCCTTGTGGGACGCGTTCTTCGCAACGCCCAGGACGTCATAGGGATCGCGCATCGGTGGAGCCTGCCGGAACGGTTTCGCGGGTGTCGCAACCTATATGCGTCACCTTAGGAAGAAATTCCAGTATCGCGCTGCTATTCGACGCGGTCGAAGGCGGTCATCGTCCATATGCGCGCCGCGCCGAGGCAGGTTTCGCCGCGATAGAGGTGGATGCCCTCGAAGCTTTCGCGCGAGGCGAGGAAGCGGCGGCACAGGCGGTTGTCCTCCTGCCGCTCGGCGATCTGGCGGATCGCGCCGCGCGAGCCCGTGCCGGCATTGGCCCAGCCGATGCCGTCGGCGCCGACCTCATCGACGATGGCCGAGGTGACGGCGTTGCGAATCGTGTCCTTGTCGGAGGCGACGGCCGGGTCTAAGGACATGTCCGGCTGGGAGCGCGAGATCGAATGGGTGACGAGCGTGCGGTCGGGCGCATGGGTGGGAACGGCCTCCTCCAGCGAGAAGCCGCGCGTGCCGCATCCGGCGAGCGGCATGGCGGCGGCGAGGCTGAGCCATAGGAAAAGCCGCCTGCACCACACCGCGGAATCTTGCGCCCGGCGCCCCAATCGGCAATCTCCGTCGATACCAAAGCATGCAAGGAAACGAACATGACCGATACAGGGTTAACGGATAGTGACTTCACCGAAAGCGCGGAGCCCTACGCCCTGTTCGGGCGCTGGCTCGAAGACGCCACGGCCTCGGAGCCCAACGACCCCAGCGCCATGGCGCTGGCGACGGTGGACGGCGACGGTCTGCCCAATGTGCGCATGGTGCTGCTCAAGGATTTCGACGAAAAGGGCTTCGTCTTCTACACCAATTACGAGAGCACCAAGGGCCGCGAGGTGCTGGGCGCGATGAAGGCTGCGCTATGCTTCCACTGGAAGAGCCTGCGCCGGCAGGTGCGCGTGCGCGGGCCGGTGGAGACGGTGAGCGACGCGGAGGCCGACGCCTATTTCGCCTCGCGCCCGCGCGGCAGCCGCATCGGCGCCTGGGCCTCGAAGCAGTCGCGCCCGCTCGAAAGCCGCTTCGCGCTGGAAAAGGCGGTGGCCGAATACACCGCCCGCCACGCCATCGGCGAGATCCCGCGCCCGCCCTACTGGTCGGGCTTCCGCATCAGGCCGGTCTCGATCGAGTTCTGGCACGACCGCCCCTTCCGCCTCCACGACCGGGTGCTGTTCGAGAAGGACGGCGACGGCTGGAAGAAGACGCGGCTTTATCCGTGAGGCGGCTATGAGCGCGATCGAGGCACAAGCGAAGGCGCTGTTTGAAGATTACAGCCGGCGCAGCGATACCGCGTTGCGCGATCCGGCCGCCGCCGATGTCGACGCGCTGGCGGATGTCTTCGCCGGCCATTTCGTCGGCGCGAACCCAAAAGGGGTGATGGGCGGGGCGAGGGACGAGACGTTTCCGGCAACGCTGCGCCGGGGCTTCGAAGCGTACCGCGCCATGGGCGGCACACGCTTCGAGATCGTAGCACTCGAAACCGAGGCGCTGGACGAGTTCAACGTCATGGTCCGGGCCGACTGGGAATTCGATTATGCGCGCCCGCGCGACGGCGCCGCCGGCACCATCGCCTTCCGCAACATCTATTTCGTCAATTTCGCCGGCGGCGAGCCCAAGGTCTTCGCCTGGATCACGCCGGACGAGGCGCAGGCGATGAAGGATCACGGGCTGGCCTGAGGGCCCTTCAGGTCTTCTTGCGGTTCATGAAGGCGACGAAGGCGGCCCTTGCCTCGTCCGATTTCAACCGGGCGCGGAAGGCTTCCCCCTCCTCACGGATGCGCGCGACGAGCGCCTCGCGGTCGCCGAGCATGAAATCGCGGGCGATCCTCAGCGCCTGCGGCGGCTTCTGCGCGACGCGCTGCGCCAGCGCCAGCGCGGCGGCTTCCAGTTCCTCCTCCGCCACGACATCGTGGATCAGGCCGGCGGCCCTGGCGTCGGCGGCGGCGAGCGGCTCGCCCAGCCCGAGCAGCGCGAAGGCGCGCTGGCGGCCAAGCATGGCCGGGCCGAGCAGGCTCGATCCCGCCTCCGGCACCAGGCCGAGATCGACGAAGGGCGTGTGGAAGCGCGTGCGCGGCGTGGCCAGCGTCAGGTCGCAATGAAGGTTGATGGTGGTGCCGATGCCGACCGCGATGCCGTCGACGCCGGACAGGACCGGCTTTTCGGCCTTCGCAAGCGCGAGCAGAAAGTCGTGGACCTCGGTGCCGGCCTCGCCGCCTGTCGCCACCGTCATGAAGTCGGCGAGGTCGTTGCCCGAGGAGAACGCCCCCGGCACGCCGAGGAACAGGTGGACGCGCACCGCCTCGTCGGCGTCGCCTTGCGTCAGCGCCGCCGCCATCGCCGCATACATGGCGCGGGTGATGGCGTTCTTCTTGTCCGGCCGGTTCATGCGGACGATCTGCACCGCGCCGTCGCGGGAAACCTCGATATGCTCGCTCATCGCCCGCCCCTCAGAGCGCCAGCGCCGCGGCGGCGGCTTCGAGGCTGCCGGCGCCCTCGACCGTCCGGTTCCTCAGCGCCGCCGTCTCGTCGATCAGGTTCTCGGCGAAGAAGCGGGCGAGCGCGACGCGCCCCTTGTCCTGCTCGCCCCCTTTTCCCCTGGCAAGCGCGCCACGAATGAGATAGGCCCCGCCGGCGGCGAGCGAGAACAGCCTGAGATACGGCGTCGCGCCGGCCAGCGCCTCCTCCGTCCGGCCATCGCCGAGTGCGGAAAGCAGATGATCGGTCGCGGCTTGCAGATCGTCGAGCGCGGTGGTGACCTTGTCCGCCGTGCGGCCGAAGCCTTCGGCGTTGGAATTGCGCAGCGCCTCGACGTCGCCGCGCAGCTCGGCGATATAGGCGCGCACCGCCTCGCCGCCCGACAGCGGCAGTTTCCGCGTCACGAGGTCGATGGCCTGGATGCCGTTGGTGCCTTCATAGATCGGGGCGATGCGCGAATCGCGCAGAAGTGCCGCCGCGCCCGTCTCCTCGATGAAGCCCATGCCGCCATGGACCTGCACGCCGATCGAGGCGACCTCGACGCCGATGTCGGTGGGGAATGCCTTGGCGAGCGGGGTGAGCAGCCCGGCGCGCTCGCCCCAGCGGGCCGCGTCGTCACCGCCGGCCTTGCTCATGTCGATGGCGTGGGCGCAGGCATAGGCGATGGCGCGCGCGGCCTGCGTCAGCGCCTTCATGGTCAGGAGATTGCGCTGGACGTCGGGGTGGTGGACGATGGGCGCCATGCCCTCGCCCTTATAGCTCGCGGCCTTGCCCTGCCGGCGCTCCCGCGCGTAGGCGAGCGCCTGCTGATAGGCCGCCTCGGCAATGGCCACGCCCTGCATGCCGACGGCGAGGCGGGCATTGTTCATCATGGTGAACATGCAGGCCAGCCCGCGGTTCTCCTCGCCGACCAGCCAGCCGATGGCGCCCGGCTCCCTGCCCGGTACCGTGCCGTCGCCATAGATCATGGTGCAGGTGGGCGAGGCGTGGATGCCGAGCTTGTGCTCGACGGAGGCGCAGAATGCGTCGTTGCGCTCGCCCAGCGAACCATCCGCGTTGACGAGGAATTTCGGCACCAGGAACAGCGAGATGCCGCGCGTGCCGGCCGGCGCGTCGGGCAGGCGCGCCAGCACCAGATGGACGATGTTGTCGGTGAAATCGTGCTCGCCATAGGTGATGAATATCTTCTGCCCGAAGATGCGGTAGGTGCCGTCGCCGGCCGGCTCGGCGCGGGTGCGCAACGCGGCGAGGTCCGAGCCGGCCTGCGGCTCGGTCAGGTTCATCGTGCCCATCCACTCGCCGGTGACGAGCTTTTCCAGATAGGTCGCCTTCAGCGCGTCCGAGCCGTGCTTCTCGATCGCCTCGACCGCGCCCATGGTCAGCGTCGGCCCGAGCGCGAAGGCCATGGAGCCGGAGTTCCACATTTCGAGCGCGGCGACCGACAGCATGGTCGGCAGGCCCTGCCCGCCATGATCGACCGGGCCGGCGAGCGCGTTCCAGCCGCCGTCGGTCCAGCGCCGGTAGAGGTCGCGCCAGCCGGGCGGCATGGTGACGTCGCCGTCCTTCCACACCGCGCCGACCTCGTCGCCGACTTTCCGCAGCGGCGCCACCTCTTCCGAGGCGAAGCGGCCGGCTTCCTCGAGGATAGCATCGACGAGGTCTTCGGAAAGATCGCCGAGCCGGCCACCTTCCAGCGCGGCGGACAGGCCCGCGACATGCTTGAGCGTGTGGGCGATCTCATCGACGGGCGCGCGATACATCCGGCTTCTCCTCCACGGCAGACTAAAGAGCTGTCACCCTTCCTGTACGGATCGGGCCAAGGTTCCGCAACATGGCTATTGCCTTTTGACGTTTACGTCAACGTTCGTGCATCGTTGCGATGCCGGATGCCGGTGGCAGCGAGACGATCATGCTGGCGCGCGTCGAGAAATATCGCTGTATCGAATGCAACCTGCCCTATGGGGCGGACAGGTTCCGGCTTTATGGAGGGCGGATCGAAAACGGCCCGGCCTATTGGTGCGACCGCAGGCTTCCGGGCTCGCCGCGCTGCTTGCTCGCGCACGACCATCAGCGTGCGGCCGAGCGCACGCTGATGCGCGAGCCCGCCCCGGAGGCGGCGTTCAGCCGATGACGGCCGCGCGGCCGCGTCACGGGGCTGGCTTCAGGCGCGGCCGGCTTCCCGCTCGACCGCGCGATGGCCGATGTCGCGGCGGCAGAAGCCGCCGGGCCAGTCGATGCGGTCGATCGCCGCGTAGGCGCGGGCCTGCGCTTCAGACACGGTCCTGCCGGCGGCGGTGACGTTGAGCACGCGGCCACCGGCGGCGACCAGCTGCCCCGAGGCGTCGCGCGTGGTGCCGGCGTGGAAGATCAGTGCGTCACCCGCTGCGTCCTCGACGCCGGCAATGACGCTGCCCTTTTCCGGCGTGCCGGGATAACCCTTCGCCGCCATCACCACGGTCAGTGCGGCCTCGTCGCGCCAGCGCGGCGCGAGACCCGCCAGCCTTCCCTCGGCGGCGGCCAGCAGCAGCGGCAGGAGATCGTCTTCCAGCCGCAGCATCAGAACCTGGCATTCGGGGTCGCCGAAGCGGACATTGTACTCGATCAGCTTCGGCCCGTCCTTCGTCAGCATCAGGCCGGCATAGAGCACGCCGGCGAAGGGCGCGCCGGCCTCGGCCATGCCGCGCATGGTCGGCTCGATAATTTCGGCGATCACCTGCGCTTCAAGCGCCGACGTCAGCACCGGCGCGGGCGAATAGGCGCCCATGCCGCCGGTATTCGGGCCGATGTCGCCGTCACCGACGCGCTTGTGGTCCTGCGCGGTGCCGAAGGGCAACGCCGTCTTGCCGTCGCACAGGAAGAAGAAGCTCGCCTCCTCGCCCTCGAGGAACTCCTCGATCACGACTTCCGCGCCTGCCGCCCCGAATGCGCCCTCGAAGCAGGCGTCGATCGCCGCCAGCGCCTCGTCGAGCCGCATCGCCACCGTCACGCCCTTGCCGGCGGCCAGCCCGTCGGCCTTGACCACGATCGGCGCGCCGACCTTTTCCGCATAGGCGCGGGCGTCCGCCGCATTGTCGAAGCGGCCATAGGCGGCGGTCGGGATGGCGTAGCGCGCGCACAGATCCTTGGTGAAGCCCTTGGAGCCTTCGAGCTGCGCCGCCTTCGCCGTGGGGCCGAAAACCGCGATGCCGCTTGCCGCGAGATCGTCGGCCAGCCCGGCGACCAATGGCGCCTCCGGCCCGACGACGACGAGGCCGATCTGCTTCTCCTTCGCGAAGGCGATGACGGCTTCATGGTCGGCGACATCGAGCGCGACGCATTCGGCGTGTTGCGCGATGCCGGGATTGCCGGGCGCGGCGTAAAGCCTGCCCAGCAGCGGCGAGGCCGAAATCTTCCACGCCAGCGCATGCTCGCGCCCGCCCGAGCCGATCAGGAGTACGTTCACGATTGGTCTTCCCAGTTCTCGATCTTCAATTCGCCGACGCGTGAGAATTCACGCCCGTTGCGCGTAACGAGAATGAGGGAGCGGGACAAGGCCTGTCCTGCGATCAACACATCATACGGTCCGATCGGGCTGCCGGCAAACGCCAGACCCGCCCGTATTTCCCCGGCACAGCGCGCGTCGTCGCGGTCGAACTCGACCACCGGGAATTGCAGCGCATCGACCCGTGCGAGATTGTCCTGTGTCCGCGCGCTGCGAAACGCGCCGTAATAGAGCTCGTGCGCCACGACGGAGGAAATGGCGACATCCTGGGGCGCATGTGCCTTGATGCGCGTCAGGATGCCCGCGTGCCCCTTGAGCGCGGCGATCACCGCGTTGGTGTCGAGAAGATACATCTAGTCGAAGATCGACAGATCGGGCCGCTCCTGCGGCCGAGGCATCTCCCGTGCGGCCCGCTCGAAATCCTCGTCCATGTCGCCGACGAGCGCATCGAGCCAGCTCCAGGATTCGGGAATCGGCTCGATGATCACGGCATTGCCGCGCCGCTTTATGCTGACCTCGGCCGTGTCGAACCTGAACTCCTTCGGCAGGCGAACCGCCTGCGATCGACCTGACCAGAACACCTTCGCCACATTCATCGAAGCCTCCGATACAGGATTTTAGCATCTATCAAAGATAGATACCATTTCGCTTGACCATCGGCAATAGCCGGCGGGCCGCCGCCCCGCTTGACGCCCGCGCGCCGCCCTGCCACTCAAGGCGCCATGGAAAACATCCAGAGCAAGGACGCGCAGGGCCGCGTCGCGGACGCCCCTTCCGGACACTGGGTCTATCGCATGTTGCCGCGCGGCCTGTGGCCCTATGCGCAGCTCGCGCGCTGGGACCGGCCGATCGGCTGGTGGCTCTTGATGTGGCCGTGTTGGTGGTCGGCGGCGATGGCCGCTTCCGCGCGGGCCGAGCCGGGCGCGGCGCTGGCGGAGGTGCTGCCCTCGCCGTGGCATCTCCTGCTGTTCATGGTCGGCGCGATCCTGATGCGCGGAGCCGGCTGCACCTATAACGACATCGTCGACAGGGATATCGACGACAAGGTGGCGCGCACGCGCTCGCGGCCGCTGCCTTCCGGCAAGGTGACGCCCCGACAGGCCTGGACCTTCCTCCTCCTGCAATGCGCGGGCGGCCTCGCCGTGCTCGTCCAGTTCAACTGGTTCGCGGTTCTCGTCGGCCTCGCCTCGCTCGTCACCGTCGCGGTCTATCCGTTCATGAAGCGGTTCACCGACTGGCCGCAGCTCTTCCTCGGGCTTGCCTTCTCATGGGGCGCGCTGATGGGCTGGGCGGCGCATTCCGGCGCGCTGGAGCTGGCGCCGGTACTGCTTTATTTCGGCTCGATCCTGTGGGTGATCGGCTACGACACGATCTATGCCCATCAGGACAAGGAGGATGACGCGCTGGTCGGCGTTCGCTCGACCGCGCGGCTGTTCGGCGAGCGGACGAAGGAATGGCTGATCGGGCTCTACGGCGCGGCGCTGCTGTTCTTCCTCGTCGCCTTCGCCAATGCCGCCGTGCCGATGCCGGCGCTGGCCGGCCTGCTCGCGGCCGGCGCGCATCTGTGGCGGCAGATCAGGGTCCTCGACATCGACGACCCCGACCAGTGCCTGAGGCTATTCAAGTCGAACTCCATCGTCGGCTGGCTGATCTTCCTCGGCCTTCTCGGCGGCGGCGTCTGGGCCTCGATCAGCCCGAACTTCTAATCCGCATCGCGAGCGATGATCTCGTTCCCGTCGACGACCAACCGCACGCCGAGATCGCCGGTCTGACGCCGCGCGAGGAAGCGCGGGCGGCGCTGCGTGGAGACGCGGCCCTTGCGGCGCTCGACCGGCGGGCGCTTCTTGACCAGACCCAGCGATTCCTCCAGCGTGCGCGCCACGCCGTCGGCCTCGATCAGCAGCATCGGCAATTGATAGGCATCCGACCAGGCGCGCCAGTCGGCGGCGACGTCGTCGAGATCGTGGGCGACCAGCAGCGGCACCGACAGCATGGGATCGGCGTGCAGCAGCTCGAGCGTAACGGTCACCTCGCCGTCGCCGTCCTCGATGGCGCGCGCGGCGACGCCGCGGAAGGCGCGCGCCGGCAGCGCGATCGACACCGGCAGGCGGCTCGCTTCAAGCAGGCGGCGGATGGTGACGCCGCGATGGTCGATGGTGAAGGTGACGTCGCCCTGGTCGTCGCGCCCGGCATAGGAAACCGCTTGCGGCAGGCGGAAGGGATCGAGCCGCAGGTCGCTGCCGGCCCATGTGGGCTTCAGGGCGGGTTTCAAGGCGGAATTAATCCCGGTGTTCATGTCGTCAATGCCTTCCTGTCTCTCCTGAGAGCCGGTTTTCCGGTCTCTCCGGGCAGCTTTTGCCGCCTCGTTATGGGCGTGACAGTAGGGGCCGGCGCGTTCCGTAGCGCTTAAAAAGG
>DAOMOI010000035.1:0-11424 GCA_035444225.1 Aquamicrobium sp.
AGCAACCTGAAGAGCCTGTGCCGGCAGATTCGCTCCGGCCTCTTCCTCGCCCATGTCCGGGCCTCCACCGGCGGCGCCACCAGCCGCGACAACTGCCACCCCTTCGTCTGCGGCCGCTGGTCGTTCATGCACAACGGCCAGATCGACGGTTTCGAGCGCCTGCGCCGGCGGCTGGAAGGCGGCCTGCCCGACGCGCTCTATGCCGAACGGCGCGGCACGACCGATTCGGAGTTGTTCTTCCTGATGATGCTGGCAAACGGGCTGGAGCGCGACCCGCAAGGCGCGGCCGCGCGCGCCGCCGGCGAGGTAGTGGAGGCAGCCCGCGCGGCCGGCATCGCGCCGGCGCTCAAGCTGACCGCCGCCTTCTCCGACGGCGAGGGCCTGCATGCGGTGCGCTTCTCCACCGAAGGCCGCGCGCCGACGCTTTATGCCGGGCAGTTCGGCGGCGGGCATTGCCTCGTCTCCGAGCCGTTCGGCCGCGACGGGCCGGACTGGCAACCCGTCCCCACCGACAGCTTCGTCACCCTGACGCCGGCCGGCATGACGCTGCGGCCGTTCGCGCCGTCCGTGCCGGCGACGGCCGCGGCGGCGTGACCGGGCGGATTTCCGTTCGACAGGCCGAGGCGCCCCGGCTATAAGCCGCGCCATCCAACGGAATTCCTCATCATGGCCGAGACCATACAAGACGCGGTGGCGCGCCGCCGCACCTTCGCGATCATCGCCCACCCGGACGCCGGCAAGACGACGCTGACCGAAAAGCTGCTGCTGTTCGGCGGCGCGATCCAGCTCGCCGGCGAGGTCAAGGCCAAGAAGGACAAGATCCAGACCCGCTCCGACTGGATGAAGATCGAGCGCGAGCGCGGCATCTCGGTCGTCACCTCGGTGATGACCTTCGAATATGGCGACAACGTCTTCAACCTGCTCGACACGCCCGGCCACGAGGACTTCGCCGACGATACCTACCGCACGCTATCTGCGGTCGACAGCGCGGTCATGGTCATCGACGCGGCCAAGGGCATCGAGCCGCGCACGCTGAAGCTGTTCGAGGTCTGCCGCCTGCGCGACATCCCCATCGTCACCTTCGTCAACAAGATGGACCGCGAGGCGCGCAACACCTTCGAGATACTGGACGAGATCGAGGAGAAGCTGGCGCTCGACACCGCGCCGATCACATGGCCGATCGGCCAGGGCAAGAGCTTTTCCGGCACCTATCACCTGGCCGAGAACGCGGTGCGCCACGGCGACGACGAAACGACGCGCACGCCGGTCAACGGTCCGGATTCGAACCGCGTCGCCGGCCTCCTGCCCGAGAACGAACGGCCCGACTTCATCGAGGAGCTGGAGCTGGCGCGCGAGGCCTGCCGGCCCTTCGACCTCGACGCCTTCCGCGAGGGCCACCTCACCCCGGTCTATTTCGGTTCGGCGCTGCGCAATTACGGCGTGCGCGACCTGATCGAGGCGCTCGGCGCCTTCGCGCCGCCGCCACGCGCGCAGGAGGCCGACACCCGCATCGTCGAGGCGACGGAAGACAGGATGAGCGCCTTCGTCTTCAAGATCCAGGCCAACATGGACCCCAACCACCGCGATCGCATCGCCTTCGTGCGCGTCTGCTCCGGCACGCTTCAGCGCGGCATGAAGGCGACGCTGGTGCGCACGGGCAAGCAGATGCCGCTGTCGGCGCCGCAGTTCTTCTTCGCCCGCTCGCGCATCACCGCCGACGAGGCCTATGCCGGCGACGTGGTCGGCATCCCCAACCACGGCACGCTCAGGATCGGCGACACGCTGACCGAGGGCGAGGAAATCCTGTTCCGCGGCGTGCCGAACTTCGCGCCGGAGATCCTGCGCCGCGTCCGCCTCGGCGACCCGATGAAGGCCAAGAAGCTCAAGGAAGCCTTGCAGCAGATGGCCGAGGAAGGCGTGGTCCAGCTGTTCTCGCCCGAGGACGGCTCGCCGGCCATCGTCGGCGTCGTCGGCGCGCTCCAGCTCGACGTGCTCAAGGAGCGGCTGAAGATCGAATACGGCCTGCCGGTCGATTTCGAGATGGCGCGCTTCTCGATCTGCCGCTGGATCGCGGCCGATTCGGAGGCCGACCTCGACCGCTTCATCGAGACGCATCGCGGCGACATCGCCCGCGACCTCGACGGCGACCCGGTCTTCCTCGCCCCGCACGAGTTCGGCCTGAACTACGAGATGGAGCGGTGGAAGGACGTGCGCTTCGCCGCGGTCAAGGATTATCAGACGCGATAGCAGCAGCGCGCGGGAAAATCGCGTTCTCCCAAGCCGGCTTCCCGCAGCCGCCGGGCGGAAAACTGTTTCGTTCCAAGAGCAAAAATCGCGCACTTTTTGCGCCTTTGGGGCGATGTAAGTGACGGCCGGGGCGAATTTTCTCAGCGTACGGGAAGAAATGGAATTCCGTTCTCCGAAAGCGGCATTCTGCAGGCGGTTCCATCCTCGCGGCGAGCGCCCGGGGCTCCTATCTGTTGGATGACAAAGCCCCGGAGCCAAGGAGACGACCATGGGTCTGCGCATCAACGACACCGCCCCCGATTTCACCGCCGACACCACCCACGGCCCGATTCATTTCCATGAGTGGCTGGGCGACGGCTGGGGCGTCCTGTTCTCGCATCCGAAGAACTTCACGCCCGTCTGCACCACCGAGCTCGGCGCCGTCGCCGGGCTGGAGGACGAGTTCGCCCGCCGCAACGTCAAGATCATCGGCATCTCGGTCGATCCGGTCGCGGACCACGACCGCTGGAAGGCCGACATCAAGACCGCGACCGGCTTCGACGTCCGCTACCCGCTGATCGGCGACAGCGACCTGAAGGTGGCCAAGCTCTACAACCTGCTGCCGGCCGACGCCGGCGATTCCTCGGAAGGGCGCACGCCCGCCGACAACGCCACCGTGCGCTCGGTCTACCTGATCGGCCCGGACAAGAAGATCAAGCTGGTGCTGACCTATCCGATGACCACTGGCCGCAACTTCCAGGAAATCCTGCGCGCCATCGACTCGATCCAGCTGACCGCCAAGCATCAGGTCGCGACCCCGGCCGACTGGAAGCAGGGCGAGGACGTCATCATCACCGGCGCCGTCTCCAACGACGACGCCATCGCGCGCTTCGGCGCCTTCGAGACCATCCTGCCCTATCTGCGCAAGACGCGGCAGCCGGCCGCCTGACGCTGGCCGAAACGATCTGATTGCCAAGGCGGCGGGCCATGTGCCCGCCGCCTTTTTTCATGCGCCGGCCCGCAGGTTGCAATACCCCCCTCTAGTATGTAGGAATGGGGTAAGGAGTCGCCGTGCCCCATTCGCCCGAGGAGAAGAAACGCGCCGTCACGCGCCTGCGCCGCATAAGGGGCCAGGCAGAGGCGCTGGAGCGCGCGGTCGAGGCGGGCACCGATTGTGGCGCGCTGCTCCAGCAGATCGCGGCCTTGCGCGGCGCGGCCAACGGGCTGATGGCCGAGGTGCTGGAGGGCCATCTGCGCGAGACCTTCGGCCCGTCGGCCGTCATGCCTGCCGCCGAATCCGAACTCGACACCATCATGAAGATCCTGCGCACCTATCTGAAATAGTTGAGCCGACGAAGCTAGAGGGAGATCAAGCCATGAAGTCACGCGCCGCCGTCGCATGGGAAGCCAACAAGCCGCTGTCGATCGAGACCGTCGAGATCGGCGGGCCGAAGGCCGGCGAGGTGCTGGTCGAGATCATGGCTACCGGCATCTGCCACACCGACGCCTACACGCTCTCGGGGCTGGACTCGGAAGGCAAGTTCCCGGCCATTCTCGGCCATGAAGGCGCGGGCATCGTGCGCGAGGTCGGCGCCGGCGTCACCTCGGTCAAGCCGGGCGACCACGTCATCCCACTCTACACGCCCGAATGCCGCCAGTGCAAGACGTGCCTATCGCAGCGCTCGAACCTGTGCACCTCGATCCGCGCCACACAGGGCCAGGGCCTGATGCCGGATTCGACCACGCGCTTCTCCTGCGATGGCGGCGAGGTGTTCCACTATATGGGCTGCTCGACCTTCTCCAACTTCACCGTGCTGCCGGAGATCGCGGTCGCCAAGGTGCGCGAGGACGCGCCCTTCGACAAGATCTGCTATATCGGCTGCGGCGTCACCACCGGCATCGGCGCGGTCATCTACACCGCCAAGGTCCGCCCCGGCTCCAACGTCGTCGTCTTCGGCCTCGGCGGCATCGGCCTGAACGTCATCCAGGGCGCGCGCATGGTCGGCGCCGACAGGATCATCGGCGTCGACATCAATCCGGGCAAGCGGGCGATGGCCGAGAAGTTCGGCATGACCCATTTCGTCAATCCGCGCGAGATCGGCAACGACAAGGTGGTGCAGGCGATCCAGGACCTGACCGACGGCGGCGCCGACTATTCCTTCGACGCCACCGGCAACACCGACGTCATGCGCCAGGCGCTCGAATGCTGCCATCGCGGCTGGGGCGAGTCGATCATCATCGGCGTGGCCGAAGCCGGCCGCGAGATCGCGACGCGGCCGTTCCAGCTCGTCACCGGCCGGGTGTGGAAGGGCACGGCCTTCGGCGGCGCGCGCGGCCGCACCGACGTGCCGAAGATCGTCGACTGGTACATGGACGGCAAGATCAACATCGACGACCTGATCACCCACACCATGCCGCTCGACGAGATCAACACCGCCTTCGACCTGATGCACGAGGGCAAGTCGATCCGCTCCGTCGTCGTCTACTGACGGAGGCGGCGTTGGAAACGATCTCGACCGCGCGGAGCTTCGGCGGCACGCAGGGCGTCTATCGCCATGACAGCGAGGCCTGCGGCTGCGCCATGACCTTCGCGCTGTTCCTGCCGCCGCAGGCCGCGTACGGGCCCGTGCCGCTCCTGTGGTATCTCTCGGGCCTGACCTGCACCCACCAGAACGTCATGGACAAGGGCGAATATCGCCGCCTTGCCGCCGAGCTGGGGCTGGCCGTGATCTGCCCCGACACCAGCCCGCGCGGCGACGACGTGGCCGACGAGCCGGACAACTGGCAGTTCGGCAAGGGCGCGGGCTTCTATCTCGACGCCACGCAGGCGCCTTACGCCCGCCACTACCGCATGGCGAGCTACATCGCCGAGGAGCTGCCGCGTCTGGTGGCGGAAAACTTCCCCGTCGACATGGCGCGCCAGTCGATCTTCGGCCACTCGATGGGCGGCCACGGCGCGATCACGCTGGCGCTGAGGAATCCCGGCCGCTACCGCTCGGTCTCCGCGTTCGCGCCGATCGTCCAGCCCTCGACGGCCGGCTGGTCGCGCCCCGCCTTCGAGAAATATCTGGGGCCCGACGAGCGCGCATGGCGCGCCTATGACGCGACGCTGCTGATCGAGGACGGCCACCGCCTGCCCGAGCTTCTGGTCGACCAGGGCGCGGCCGACGGTTTCCTCGACGACGGGTTGCGGCCGTGGCTGCTGGAAGAGGCATGCAGGAAGGCGGAGATTCCGCTGACGCTCCACATGCGCGAAGGCTACGACCACTCCTATTTCTTCATCTCGACCTTCATGGACGACCACCTGCGCTGGCACGCCGAACGGCTCTGAAACGTGTCGGAACTTATACGCGTCATCGGCACCGCAAGCGCCGCCCCTCATCCGGCTGCCGCCACCTTCTCCCCGTAAACGGGGAGAAGGGAGCTACCGCTCCTGCTTTCGCCAATCGCAAGCGTTGCAAAGAGGGATATGGCAGCGCGGCCAACATCCCTTCTCCCCGTTTACGGGGAGAAGGTGCCCGAAGGGCGGATGAGGGGCGGCGCAGGCGCTTGAGGATCGCGCTCAATTCGGCTCTAGCCGTCGAGCATGGCGACAAGCGTTTCCAGCCGGTCGGCCTCTTCCGGCGGCTTGTCCCAGCGCAGGCGCGAGATGCGGGGAAAGCGCATGGCGACGCCGGATTTGTGCCTTGTCGAGCGGGCGAGCCCCTCGAAGGCGATCTCCAGCACCAGGCCGTCATGCTTTTCGGCCCGCACCGCGCGCACCGGCCCGAACCGTTCGAGCGTGTTGTCGCGCACGAACTTGTCGATCAGCCTCAGCTCCTCGTCGGTGAAGCCGAAATAGGCCTTGCCGACCGGCACCAGCTCCTCGCCCTTCCACACGCCGAAGGTGTAGTCGGAATAGAAGCTCGACCGCTTGCCGTGGCCGCGCTGGGCATACATCAGCACCGCGTCGATGACATGCGGGTCGCGCTTCCACTTGAACCACGGCCCCTTGGGCCGGCCGGGCACGTAGGCAGAATCCAGCCGCTTCAGCATCACCCCCTCGATGATCGGGTGCGGCGGCGACAGCCGCGATTGCTCCAGTTCGTCCCAGTCGGCGAAGGCAACGAGCGGCGACAGGTCGAAGCGACCGGGATCGAGCTGCGCCACGAAACTTTCGAGCCGCTCGCGCCGCGCGGCGAAGGGCAGCGGCCGCACATCCTCCTCGCCGTCGAGCAGGATGTCGTAGCAGCGCATGAACACCGGATAGTCGCGCAGCATCGCCGCCGACACCGCCTTGCGGTTGAGCCGCTGCTGCATGTCGGAAAACGAGCCGACATGGCCGGGCGGGGTGCCGACCAGCAATTCGCCGTCGAGCGCGCCGGCAAAATCCATCGCCTCGACCAGATCGGGAAAGGCGGCGGAAATCTCGTCGCCGGAGCGCGAATAGAGCCGCCGCCGGCCGCCCTCGCACACGGCCTGCGCGCGGATGCCGTCCCATTTCCACTCGGCGGCGTAGTCGGCCGGCGCGATCCGGTCGAGGTCGCCCTCCTGCACCGGGTTGGCCAGCATCACCGGCCGGAACAGGGCAAGTGCTGCGCGCTCCGGCTTGTCCGCGCGGCCGTCGAGCCAGGCGAACAGCGCCGCGTAGGGCGGTTCCAGCCCGTGCCAGATCTCCTCGACCTCGTGGATGTCGACGCGGCCGTAATCGGCGAGCGCCTGCTTGGCCAGCCGGGCGGAGACGCCGACGCGCAGGCCCCCGGTCACCAGCTTGATGACGGCGAAGCGCGATTCGGGCGCCAGCCGGTCGAGCAGGCCGGCCTGCACCGCGCCCGCATCCGAGCGGCTCGCCGCGGCCAGCCGCTCGACCACGAAGGAAAGCGACAGGTCGTCGTCGTTCGCGCTCGCCGCCCCGTTTCCCGGCCACACCAGCGACGCGGTCTCGGCAAGGTCGCCGACATAGTCGTAGGAATAGGAGAACAGCACCGGGTCCATGCGCTCGGCGATCAGCGCCCTGAGCAGCGCCGGCTTGACCGAGGCGAAGGAGAGGTTGCCGGTCAGCGCCGCCAGCGCCAGCCCGCGCTCGGGATCCGGCACGGTGGCGAAATGGTCGGCCATCAGCGTCAGCTTGGCGTTGCGCGAGGGCGTGAGCAGCAGCCGGTCGAGCAGTTCGGCAAACTGGCGCATTACTCCGCCTCGTCCTCATAGCCGACGAGATGGAGCGGCCGCGCCTTGATGCCGGCGATTTCGCACCAGCGCACCACCGCCTCCTCGCGGCCATGCGTCACCCATACCTCGCCGGCCCCCGTGTCGCGGATCGTCGCCGTCAGCTCGTCCCAGTCGCAATGGTCGGAGACGATCAGCGGCAGCTCGACCCCGCGCTGGCGCACCCGCTGGCGGATGCGCATCCAGCCCGAGGCGAAGCAGGAGACCGGATCGGGAAAGCGCCGCGCCCAGCGGTCGGCGAAGGCCGAGGGCGGGCCGACGACCAGCGCCCCGGCGAAGTCGCGCCGCGCCCCGGACTCGAGCGTTGCAGGCTCCAGCCGGCCGAGGTCGATGCCTTCAGCCTGATAATAGGCGCATAGTTTCGCCAGCGCGCCGTGGATGTGGATCGGCGCGTCGTGGCCGGCATCGCGCGCCAGCCTGATCATACGCTGCGCCTTGCCGAGCGCATAGGCGCCGACGAGATGGGCGCGTTCGGGAAACTGCGCCATCGAGCGCAGCAGCTTCTGCGTCTCCTCGCTGGCCGGCGGATGGGTGAACACCGGCAGGCCGAAGGTCGCCTCGGTGATGAACACGTCGCAGGCGACCGGCTCGAAGGCCAAGCAGGTCGGGTCGGGCGCGCGCTTGTAGTCACCCGAGGCGACGATGCGGATGCCGCCATATTCGACCGCGATCTGCGCAGAGCCAAGCACATGACCGGCCGGGTGGAACACGATCTTCACCCCATTGACGATGATCGCTTCGCCATAGGCGGCCGCCTGAACCTCTCCGGCGAAGCCCTCGCCATAGCGCAGCGCCATGATGTCGAGCGTCTGGCGCGTGGCGAGCACCCGGCCGTGGCCGGCGCGGGCATGGTCGGAATGGCCGTGGGTGATCAGCGCGCGCGGCACCGGCCGCACCGGGTCGATGAAGAAATCGCCCGGCGGACAATAAAGCCCTTCCGGGCGCGGATGGAGCAGGTCGCGCGGCTGCATGGGTCATAGATAGGGTCGGCAGCCGGAAGCGGGAAGGGCAATGCCTTTGCACCCATCGCCGCCGTCATCCCGGAAGCCGGAGCGCAGCGGAGGCTATCCGGGACCCATTGAGCGGCACGGCCGGGTTCAGGTTTGCGCTGCGGGCACAGAAGCGCGCCAAGATGAGGACCGGGCCGCGCTCGACGATTTTGCTGCCAATGGATCCCGGCTCGGCGGGCGCTACGCGCCCTTGGCCGGGATGACGGTGGAGGCGGCTTGCCATATGTGATTGCTCTGCCACCTGCGGTGAGGGCGGCAAGGCTTGGCGCAGCCTTCGCGCCGCATTACCTGTTGGCGGTGTCCGATCTCGCCGCCCCCGAATCGCCCCTTCTCCCCGAGCCTTTCCGGTGCTGGTTCGCCACGCGCGGCTGGTCGCCGCGGCCGCATCAGCTCGACCTTCTGGCGAGCGCGCGGGCGGGGAAGTCGGTGCTGCTCATCGCGCCGACTGGCGCCGGCAAGACGCTTGCGGGCTTCCTGCCGTCGCTGACTGCGCTCGCCGAGCGGCCGAAGCGAAAACCGGGAGAGCCGACGCGCGGCGTCCACACGCTCTACATCTCGCCGCTCAAGGCGCTCGCCGTCGATATCGAGCGCAATCTCTCCAAGCCGGTCGCGGAGATGGCGCTTCCCGTCACCATCGAGACCCGCACCGGCGACACGCCGCAGCACAAGCGCCAGCGCCAGAAGCTCGCGCCCCCCGACATCCTGCTCACCACGCCCGAGCAGCTCGCCCTGCTGATCTCGAGCACGGATGCGGGCCGCTTCTTTGCCGACTTGCAATATGTCGTGCTCGACGAGCTGCACTCGCTGGTCACGTCCAAGCGTGGCCACCTGCTGGCGTTGGGGCTGGCGCGGCTGCGCACGCTTGCGCCCAACCTGCGGACGATCGGCCTGTCGGCCACGGTGGCCGAGCCGGACGAACTGCGGCGCTGGCTGGTGCCGCAGCGAGAGGGCGGCGAGACGGCCGGGCTGATCACGGTCGAGGGCGGCGCCAAGCCGCTCGTCACCATCCTCGATTCGGCCGAGCGCGTGCCGTGGGCCGGCCATTCGGCGCGCTACGCCGTTCCCGACATTTATGCCGCGATCAAGGCGCACCGCACCACGCTGCTCTTCGTCAACACGCGCAGCCAGGCCGAGATGCTGTTTCAGGAGCTGTGGCGCATCAATGACGACACGCTGCCGATCGCGCTGCATCACGGCTCGCTCGATGTCGCCCAGCGCCGCCGCGTCGAAAGCGCGATGGAGGCGAACGCGCTGCGCGCCGTCGTCGCCACCTCGACGCTCGATCTCGGCATCGACTGGGGCGATGTCGATCTCGTCATCCATGTCGGCGCGCCCAAGGGCGCGTCGCGGCTGGCCCAGCGCATCGGCCGCTCCAACCACCGCATGGACGAGCCGAGCCGCGCCATCCTCGTGCCGGCCAACCGCTTCGAGGTGCTGGAGTGCCGCGCCGCGCTCGAAGCCTCGACCGAGGGCGCGCAGGACACGCCGCCGCTGGAGCGCGGCGCGCTCGACGTGCTGGCCCAGCACGTCATGGGCATGGCCTGCGCCGCCGCCTTCGACGAGGCGGCCTTGTTTGCCGAGGTGCGCACGGCCGCGCCCTATGCGGGCCTCGACCAGAAGACGTTCTCCCGCGTCGTCGATTTCGTCGCCACCGGTGGCTACGCCCTGCGGACCTATGAACGCTATGCCCGCATCCGCAGGACGAAGGAGGGGCTGTGGCGCGTCTCCCATCCACGCTTCGCCCAGCAATATCGCCTCAACATCGGCACCATCATCGAGGAGCCGCTGCTCAATGTCCGGCTGGTCCAGCGCGGGCGCGGCGGCGGCATGGGCGGCATGTCGCTCGGGCAGGTCGAGGAATATTTCGTCGAGACGCTGTCGCCGGGTGATACCTTCCTGTTCTCCGGCCGCATGCTGCGCTTCGAGGGCATCCGCGAGAACGAGTGCTACGTCTCCAACGCCGCCGGGCAGGACGCCAAGGTGCCGGCCTATGCCGGCGGCAAGTTCCCGCTCTCGACCTATCTCGCCTCGGTGGTGCGCGCCATGCTGGCCGACCCGACCCGCTGGGCGGCGTTGCCGCCGCAGGTGGCGGAATGGCTGTCGATCCAGCAGCGCGCCTCGTTGCTGCCGGGCGCGCGCGATCTTCTGGTCGAGACCTTTCCGCGCGGCAAGCGCTTCTACATGGTCGCCTATCCGTTCGAGGGCCGGCTGGCGCACCAGACGCTCGGCATGCTCTTGACCCGCCGGCTGGAGCGGGCAGGCGCCGAGCCGCACGGCTTCGTCGCCACCGATTACGCGCTCGCCGTCTGGGCCGGCCGCGACATCGGCGCGCTGCATGATGAGGGGAAGTTGCCGCTGGCCGAGCTGTTCGACGAGGACATGCTGGGCGACGATCTCGACGCGTGGCTGGCCGAAAGCTGGATGCTCAAGCGCACCTTTCGCGCCTGCGCCGTCATTTCCGGGCTGATCGAGAAGCGCCACCCCGGGCAGGAGAAGACCGGACGGCAGGTCACGGTCTCGGCCGACCTGATCTACGACGTGCTGCGCAGCCACGACCCCGGCCACATCTTGTTGCAGGCCACCCGCGCCGATGCCGCCGCCGGCCTGCTCGACGTCAGGCGGCTCGGCGATCTCCTCTCCCGCATCCGGGGGCGAATCGTGCATAAAGGGCTTCAGCGCGTCTCGCCGCTCGCGGTGCCGATCATGCTGGAGATCGGCAGGGAAAGCGTGCGCGGCGAGGGTGAAGACATATTGCTGGCCGAGGTCGAGGCCGAGCTGATCGCCGAGGCGATGGGAGAATGATGGATTTTTCGCCGGACGGAGGGACACCGGGACTGATCGCCATTGCCGGCGAGGCGGCGCTGTGCGACCCGCGCGGCGCGCTCTATTTGCCGGATTCCAGCCTGCTCGTCGTCTCCGACCTGCATCTGGAGAAGGGCTCGGCCGCGGCGCGGCAGGGCCGCCTGCTGCCGCCCTATGACAG